>PXUA01000009.1 GCA_003022435.1 Bacteroidetes bacterium SW_9_63_38
TCCGCTCGAACGACATATCTGCTCCGTCTGATCCCGAATCGCCGCATTGGCGATGTGCTTCATGTTCCACGTCAGAAGGTAATCCATCCCGCACGTTGCAGAGACGGCGATGTGCAACGCATCGAGAGCTGCGTTTGTCGGAAGCGGACCTTCCTCGACCAGCTTCCTCGCGAGTGGACGAGCCTCGCCAGGAAGTTCGAGCTCCTCCGCTTCCTTCAGGGCATCGAGACGCCGCTTGGCAGCCTCCGGGTCGCCTTCTTCAGCTTCCTCAATTACAAATTCAGAGGTAAAGAGCTGAAAATTGGCACGGCGCGTGTTCCACCATTCTCGGGTCACTTCTTGGCGAGCAAGAGTAACCACGTCCCGGCTCGGACGCGCAGTGAGATAGCTGACGATAGAGGTTTCAAGGTAGATGGTAGGCATGACACTCCGAACCTACCGATCTCCCTCAAGAAGCTCAAGGCAAATGGGCCTGCTCTGCATAACGGTAAAATTCAACCGCGACGGGCTTCGAAACGTATGATTAGAGCCCAGGAGACGCCAATTTTCGAAAACGGCATCGGCCCGTCGTCGGCTGCAATGTGGGTTATACAGCCCGTCTTAACCTACGGCAGGTTCTCCAGATCATCCAGATCCTTGTGACGACCACTCGCCCGTTTGTTCTTCTTTAGACACTCCAGCCCGATGATCGCCGCCTCTACACCCCCCAGTTCGTCAACGATTCGTTGATCATAGCAAGGGCCAAAGTCAACCCCGCTTGCGTTTGGAAAGATCTCAACGCGGAGCGGTGGATGGCCCATGCGCACAATTCGGTCCTCGTCCAAAAATAAAGCCGCGTCCAGTTCCGGAACGTCAAACCCAAACGCACAAAGCGCCTCGACTACGTGACCTGCATTCTCTTCGGTTTCCTCGATCCAAAGATCCAGATCTCCTGTCGTTCGCGGGTACCCGTGGTAGGTCACTGCATATCCGCCAACCACGAGGTACTTTACTTCATGGTCGTTCAGCAATCTCAAGAGTTCGCTGAATACGGTCGGAAACTGGATCGTAGGCATAGTTGATCTGGCGCATCTGTTCTAGGGCGACGAGACGCTCTTGGGGCGTTCTCGACAGCCAATGCGCCTTGTCTTCTTCTTCGGCCTCGGAAAAAGAAGAGACCGAAAATGTGGACCGATCTACGGACGATTCGTCAGCCATCAGCAGAGTCCTCGTGGTTGGTGTTCAGTATTACACAGTGTCATACTGATGCGCAAAGGATTCGCTCCGTTCGGACTGTATAACGATTGAGCTCAGCTGCAAAGGGCTCTCTTTCCTCAAACCGAAGCTGCTCCACTAAACGACTCCGCCCGCTGAAGTACCCATCCGCCGGTATGAGCACTCTCGACCAGCGACGTCAATCCCGCTTTGATGACCTCGACCGACACCGGCACGCGCGCCTTGTCAGCTGTAGCGGCTGGGTTATGGCGCTATCAGTTCTTCTTGACCCGCCCAAGAAAGTCCACCGGTTCCAGAATTGGAATTCCCCGGAATGGGTCGAGCTCCAACAGATCCGAGTCGCCACTCACGATGCAGGTTGCATTTTCACTCACCGCAAGCTCCAGAAACTTGTCGTCGTCCGGATCACGACAGGCCTGTATCCCCTCCGTTGGGTTGGCAAACCGACTTTGATCGACCAGCGCCTCTATGAATACACCGCACTCTTCTGGCGTAAGGTAGTCGTCAAACTTTTCGCGGGCGATCACTTCGTCGATTTCCTCAAACGTCGCTTTTGAAAGCAAAACGACGCCGGTTTTCAACGCGTGGCGGAACGCCTCATTCGGCGTTCCTCCTCGGAATAGGGCAGCGCTAACGAGCGTATTCGTGTCGAAGACATAGCGCCGATCACTCATCATCCAGAATCTCGTCTAACTTCTCACGGGTAAGTCCGCGCTGTTGAGCCCGTCGGCTCATCTCATCCATGATCTCTTCAAGGGACCGCCCACGCTTGCGATGCTGGACGGCTTCCCGCAACCTGCTGCTAAGAAGAGCTTCAAGCTTGCGTTTTTCTTCTGCCGAAGCCGACTCGTACGCGTCTGCGACACCGGCGCTGACTTGAAGATTGATCGTTTTCGTTTCCATGGCTGAGGCTTCCTGTCGTGACAGAGTGCCTGCCTTGCTACTCCAGCAACGTGAGCGCTGTTTCTGGAGCGCCATAACGGTCGAACTCTACCGCGACGGGTATCACCAACTTATGAACATAGCGAGTGAGGCGCTACTGCCTGAAATCAGGCTTCAGCCCGTCGTCGGCAGCAGTGTGGGGTTATGCCGGACATCTACTATGGATCAGGATCATAGCGAGGCATATCCATGAAGCACTTGTAGTTTGCATGGTAGTAGTCGCCGACAGCTTCGAGGATTTCGTGAGAGGTTTCTGAGTTTCGCAAAGACGGTCTTCCCATAGGCTGCCACCGATGACGCTCGGATAAATAAGCACTTACTACCCCTATGTTCTCATTAGGTCTGTTGGCTTTGAGACGACCGAATCCCCGTTCTATCAGGTCGGCAGGCATCAAGTCTGCCTTTTCTTCTCCAGCGAATTCTGCTTCCCCCGTTTCCGGTTCGACAATACGTACCATCTGTACATCTCTCCAGGCATCTTCGGGACTGTCATTTGAAATGAAAAGATGTATTACTGACACGAAGGAGAAGCCTTTATCCAAAAGAGACTGCGCCTGTGAAAAGCCGAACCGATTAGGCGACTTTCCTTGGTTGTCGTACGAGGCTCTGACAATCTTCAACTCTACTGCCATCGTTCGAGATACGACCAGCTTGTCGTCTTCGTATGGAATGATTAGAAAGTCAATATCACCGGGAAATGTCAGGTGATCTACGATGTCAGAGGAGGGGACAAAGCCTGCAACGAAGACTCCACTGTTGCGAGGCATCTCCCAGAAGTAGTTACCTGCAAGATTGAGGTAGCAAAGCCCAAAAAGCTTCCGGTCGCACATCAACTGTGTTCCGAGTGCCTGCTCGTCTTCCTGCTCTATCCAGTTGCGAGGAAATATAACGGCAGGATCGCCGCTCCTGTGGAGTGGCGGGCGTTGAGAGATCGGAATTTTTCGCGGAGTATGCGTCATAACGTCGGAGCTCAGCTGAAATGGGCACGAAACGGCTCGACAGAATCTGCTACGAGAAATCTACGTCGGTCCGCGAAATTCCCTTCCGATGGCGTCGTCACTCTCGATCAGCGATGTCGAACCCGCTCGCCTGACCTCGATCGATGGCGGCACCAGCCCATTTTCAGCTGTAGCGGATGGTTATACGGACACATACATCTTGGGGCATATGGGAAAGACTATATCGTGAAATCGAGATTAATATTTTTCTCTACGTGAAGTATACCGCGCCTTAAGATATTACACTCGCCATCAGAATAATGAATCAGGGATTCATCGTGCAGATCGGGGAGAATACTTTTCTTCATCCTAGTACTATTTTTATATCCCGTATAGTCGACTAGGTCGTCATCAGAAACAGGCGATGGGTGCTGATGATGAAGTATGGATAGTACTTGCTCTTTGTAAGACATATCAGGGTCTAAAACTCTTAAAAACCCGTCCACGTCTTGGACTACAGGCACTTCTGTTTCATTGATTGAGTCGACGATGGATTGAGCCTCATCAACAGATATTGAGGATGGGTAGTAGTTTCTGATCAGTTCCGTCAATATCCAGTCCGCTCCTTGACTGACCAAAAGAGAATCCGAAAGGTTTGGGTTTACCTCCGTCTCAACATGTGCGACATCTCGACTATTTCTCACATCCAGGAGGACACGGCATAGACGGGGAATATAAAGTCTAATTCCATCAGGTAGATTAGTGTTACTTTCCACCCTTCGTATTACCTTGCCGGTGTCTAAATCATCGCCGACTGGCGTGTGGCCACCCTGGTCAAGCTCTTCAATTATACGCAGAACGTACTCACAAAATCTGCCAGCATTAAGCTCCGATGGACCAAGGTGTCCGAGAAGGTACTTTTTCTTTACATCCTGGTATTCTCCAATCAGGTTCTCTATCAGATATCCAGGGAGAGGTGGAGAAAGCGAATTTACTATTTTGGACTTCTCTATGGACATTACTCTTCCTCACCTCCATATCCATTATTCATCCAGGAATCGACGGTATTGACACCCTCCACTGTTAAATAATACTCTCCGTCGTCTGTCTTCTCAAAGTACTTTCCTCTATAGTTTGTATGCGATATGTTTGACCTCACGCTGTCCTTACTTAGGGTGTTTCTACCATAACTTTCCTCAAGGTGGTCGTAAACGTCAATCGGGGGTACTGCATCTTTACCACCCTCTCGCTCTGTCAGATCAAATAGGGCGAGCATAATCTTCTCATAGCTATAATCTATCTTTCTTATATCAATATCGGACCTACGGGATGTCTCTGCCTCGGAAGATTCATCCTCTTGGGTCAGAGCAGATTCCCCAGACAAACCCTGATCGTTGCGAACATCAGTTGAGTGTTCGGAATCGTCTGCGTCTACTTCAGTACCAGATACTTCTGCCTCAGGAGGGAGTGCCTCTGGTGCAGTTTCCTCATCCTCCGGTTTCGGGATTTCTCTCCTTGCCCCCCGACCAAAGAAATGATTCGCTATCCGTGCTGCTTCTTGAATGCCCTCATCGGACACTTCGATATCGATACTGCGGTGAAATGAGCCCTCATCCCGCTCCTCTTCAACATGGAAGGTATTGGCTCCTTGACTTTGACCAGGACCAGAATGAACTGACTCACCGCAAACATAGCACTTGTCCTTTCCCGCTAGGAGTAGTTCGTCACACTCCTCGCACCGTACTCGCCGATCACACGAAGGGCAAATAATGTACTTCTCTTCAATTTCGGCACTGCAGAAAGGACATTCGACCATGAGCGAAGTAGAAACTTAGAACCGGATAGATTTGTGTAGAATATACTGAGTGCCACAGATTGTTTATATTAAGTGCACTCGCGAGAGTTTAACCGAGCACCCTGTGGTTGAATCGACAAGTTTCCGGGAGCTCAGATGAATCGAGCTCGGCACGCCGGTACGTCCGTATAACTTAGTCTTATATCAACCTCCTTGACATAGGTCATGTATTCGCAGGGACGTATCCCTTTGTCTATCAGGGGCTTTCGCATCTGCTGGCAGAACTATGACAAGTTGATGGACATAGTACTATATGCTGCTCAGATTGTCAATGCAGCGTTCCTGCTCCCAAGGTCGCTCCCGTTGCACATGTCCACGGCTACCGACCACTCCTCCAAACTCCTCGACCGCGTCCGACGGGCCTGTCGCGGCCGCCAGTACAGCCTGCACACCGAACGCGCCTACGTCCGGTGGATCGTGCGCTTCGTTCGGTACCACGACACCACCCACCCTGCCCGACTCGACGCCGACGATGTCCGGACCTTCTTGAATCACCTCGCCGCCGACCGAGACGTCGCGGCTTCCACCCAGAATCAAGCCCTTAACGCGCTCTCGTTTCTCTACGATCACGTCTTGGATACTCCCCTCGGCGACATTGGAAGCATCGAACGAGCCGACCGGCCGAAGCGCCTCCCCACGGTGCTCACCCGAACCGAAGTGAAGCGCCTCTTTCAGGCGATGTCGGCCGGCCCCAACCGACTCGTGGCCCACCTGCTTTACGGCGGCGGACTGCGCCTGTCTGAAGCGCTCCGCCTCCGCGTCAAAGACTTGCAGTTCGACGCCCGCCGCATCGTGGTCCGCGACGGCAAGGGCGGCGACGACCGCTCGACGGTGCTGCCGAACCGCCTGCATGAGCCTCTTCAGCGACACCTCCGCCGCGTGAAGGCGCAGTACGAAGAGGACCGGGCCCAGGACCTCCCCGGCGTGTATCTTCCTGACGCCCTCACGGAGAAATATCCCAACGCCCCCACCGAATGGCGGTGGTACTATGTATTTCCGTCTCCCCAATTATCCGAGGACCCGCGCAGCGGCACCGTCCGCCGCCATCACCGCTCTAACTCGGCGGTCCAGCAGGCCGTAAAGCACGCGGTCGATGCGTCCGGCATCGAAACGCACGCGACCTGCCACACGCTCAGACATTCGTTTGCCACCCACCTCTTGATGGACGGCACCGATATCCGCACCATTCAGAAACTGCTGGGACACAAAGAGTTGAGCACCACCATGAAGTACGTCCACGTGCTCGAACAAAGCGGGCGGCAGGTCACCAGCCCGCTCGATACCCTGGACAATGAATCGTCGACATCGGAATGAGGGTCGCGCCGTAGCCTCGTCTCCGGCCGTGCGTCTCTACTCCGAGTACGCACGCTCTGACGGCTCCTTCGTCGCAATGGGCGCCGCGAGGCACGCGTCCGGAATGCCGAACGCGTCGACCAGCGCCTCGGCGTGGGGCCGCACCTCGTCGCACACGTCGTTCACCGCCCCCCGAATGGCTTTCGCCTTATTAGGCTCCACGTACCCGGCCTCCAGGTACCAGTCGAGGGCGGCTTCGATGCGGGACAGCCCGAACAGCGTCCGGAGCCGATCCAGCTCGGCCCGAAGTTCAGGCTCCTCGGTCCGATCGACGGCCTGCACGAACCGGTCGAACACCACCCGCTCGGCCTCCGCGTGGGCGAGCTGCACGAGGTGGTCCTGCACGTCTACGAACGCATCGAACGGCTCCATGTCCCCCTCAATACGGCGCTGCAGCCGCCGGCCCGCATCGAGAGGCATCCGGTCGGCCCGGTACCCAAACGCTGACTGGTGAAAGTCCCGGCTGCGCAGGTGCTCGGCATCGGTCGTCCGGGTGACGACGGGATTCAGCTCCGTAATCCGCGTCGACACCTCATCCACCATGAAGCGCACCATCGCCAGCAGGTTCATGTCGCGAAACTCCCGCCGGAAGTTGGAGAGCAGCCCCTTCGCCACCTGCAGCATCAGCACCGTGTTGTCCCCCTCAAACGTCGTGAAGATGTCCGTATCGGCCTTCAGGGCGGCAATTCGGTTGTCGACCCGGGCCCTGCCCGCCGCAGGCCTCGCGTACCTCCTGCAGCGTGTCGGTCGTATGCCAGGTCGCGTACGCCTTCAGAGCGTTGGCCTCCGCCTCCACCCGATCCAGAGAGTCGTCCGGCCCCTTTGCCGCAAACCGCGACGTCAGGTCGTCGAGCGCAAAGTGCAGCGCGTAGGTCGCGGCCAGTCGCGGCAGCAGGCGCCGCTTGTGCGTGCGGTCGTCTCCAGCTCGCGCACATTCGACCCGTGCGCCCACTCCGCCATCGCAAAGCACCCCGGCAGCTCCAGCGTCCCCACCCGCTCCAGATGCGCTTCGTGATGCCGCTCCGTGCCGAGCCGATGGATGCTGCCCCCGAAGAGCCCGAACTGGACGCCAAACTTGATGACCAGGCTGAGGTCGTGGTACGCCAGCGTCTCGAACGCCGTGATGAACGCCTCCATATCGCCCTCCCGCCCTCCCTCCCGTACGCCTCGGGAAAGCCCAGGCTGCCCAGTCCCTGCTCGGCCAGGCGCTGGCACCAGCGGAGTACCTGCTTCCGGTAGGCCGGCGTCCCGAGGTCGTCCTGATACTCGAACACCGGATCGCTGAGGAGCGTGCGGATGTGATCGCGGAGATCCCCGTAGGCCCCGTCGAGGCGGTCGGTCAGGACCTCCACGTCAAACGGCCGCCCCTCTCCGTCCGGCTCGGGCGCGGGCCGGTCACCCAACAGATCACACAGCACCTCCTCCCCGTCTATCCCGAGCGCCGCCTCAGTGTCCTGCAGCACCTGCCGGGACGCCTCGGGCGTCGCCGCGCCGCGCCCCCCGCGGTCGCCATCCCCATCCCCAGCTCCGCCAGCGAGCACCGCGTGGTCGCCAGCGCGTCCGATGCCGCGGCCGTCAACGCCCGAAGCCACTGCTCATACTGAGAGGCACTCGGCGGCGACT
Organism: Bacteroidetes bacterium SW_9_63_38; assembly: GCA_003022435.1. Taxonomy (GTDB): domain Bacteria; phylum Bacteroidota; class Rhodothermia; order Rhodothermales; family Salinibacteraceae; genus Salinibacter. The sequence goes on from PXUA01000009.1 coordinate 7,927, forward strand.
GTGGATCCAGATGCCCGCACACCTCCTCACGAACGTCCTCGTCGATCCAGTCCTGTGAGCGAATGCGGGAGCGCAGTGTGTCGGCCTCGGTCGGCGTAAGCACCCCGTCGGCCCAGGCCACGTACAGAAGCGGAAGAACAGCGCGAACCTGCGGGAACGATGTATCGAGGATGGGGGACTGTGGGCATGGATGCGTGTGAGTGAATGCTGAGGACAACCCCGAACCATCAGTCGGTGGATCTCGGAAGCGCTTCCGTCCTTCGGACGCCCGAACCGTTACACCTTTCCGACCCGCATAGATTCACGTTCTCCTTCCAAACGCCCAACCCTCAACGCCCAACCCTCAACGCCCAACGCAACCCCGCCGTCAGACCGTGCGCATGTGCCGGGAATGCTCGTGCACGGCCTCCACGAAGACCCCGGCGTGCTCCGGATCGTGATCGGGCAGCATGCCGTGGCCCAGGTTGGCGATGTGCTGATGTGCCCCAAAGCCGGCCAGCATGTGCTGCACCTCGCGTCGCAGGGCATCCGGCTCGGCATAGAGCGCACAGGGATCGAGGTTACCCTGCAGGACCGCGCGGTCGCCCACCCGTCGGCGCGCCGACTTCGGGTCCATCGTCCAGTCGAGACTAATCACATCGTAGTCGGTGTCGGCAAGCGCGTCGAGGCCGTAGTGCGCTCCCTTCGCGAAGACGACAATCGGCACGTCCGGATGCTCCCGCTTGAACCGCGTGGCGATCTCGTCGAGGTACGGCAGGCAGAACGTGCGGAACGTCTCCGGTCCGTGCAGCCCCGCCCAGGAGTCGAACACCTGCAGCATCTGCGCCCCGGCGTCCACCTGTCGCACCAGGTATTCGACTGCCACGTCCGTGATGCGCTGCAGGAGGGCCTTACTGGCCTCCGGGTGCTCGTAGAGCCAGGCGCGGGCGTGGCGGTAGGACTTGCTGCCGCCCCCCTCCACCATGTACGCCATGAGCGTCCACGGCGCCCCTGCAAACCCGATGAGCGGCACGCGGCCATTGAGCTGCCGGCGCGTCTCGGTGAGGGCGTCGAACACGTGCCCGAGCGTCTCGTCCACGTCCGGCTCGACCAGCCGGTCCATCTCATCGGGCGTGGATAGCGGATCGGGAAACGTCGGCCCCTGCCCCGACACCATCTCCACTGTGAGCCCGAGCGCCTCCGGCACCACCATGATGTCGGAAAACAAAATGGCGGCGTCCAGCGGAAAGCGGTCCACGGGCTGGATCGTGACTTCCGCCGCCAGCTCCGGGGTTTCCACCACGTCGAAAAACGCGTTGTCCTCGCGCACGGCCCGGTACTCGGGCAGATAGCGTCCAGCCTGACGCATCATCCAGACGGGCGTGCGGTCGGTGCTTTCGCCCCGGGCGGTCCGGAGCAATAAGTCGTTGTCCAGCGGCGGAAAGGTGGGCATTCAGTACTGGGAATGGCAGTTCGGAGCGGCGCGACAGTCCCTCCCCCGGACGGGCGTCAGTGTGAACGCCAATGGACACGGGCCGGAGACGAAAGAGTTTTCAAAATCGGTATGCCGTACTGCCAACCGAGTCTGGACGTTCGGCCCAGGAAGGGATTTTCGTGTCAAGCCTGGATGGGTCCCATCTCAGGGCACTCGCCGGGAACGGCCTCGATGCAGTCGAGCGACGCTCCCCAGTCGGCGCTCCGCCCTTCAGTCCTGCGAGGGCGACGGCTCATCGCGGAGGAAGGTGAGCCGCCAGATCGACTCGGCATTCCGTCCGATCAACCAGAGCGAGAAGCCCAGTACGCCGAACACCACCGCCTTGTGCATGGGCTCCCAGAAGAACTCGAAGAACTTTGTATACAGGTTGATGAACAGAAACGTAACCCCAAACTTTCTGGCAATTGCGTCGCCGTATTTTAGTCCGTATACGATGGCCCCGGCGGCGGCCACCGCAAACAGGAGCGACCAGTGCAACAGCTCAAGATGCCCGGCATCGTACCACGCGTCCATCGCCCCGTAATTCCCGAAAATCGATAGCAGCCACAGTGATATAAAGAAATAGAGTAGTCCGATGATGTGGGTGTATCGGGAAAACGAGCGAAGCCGCTCGGTCCTCTCCAACAAAACCCTCCCGGCGATCATAACCCCGCCGAAGAGCGTGAACCGAAGCGGATAGTTCATCCCGAGAACGTAGGTGCCGTGGTGATAGCCCGTCACCATGCCGAACCAGCCCCCGAGGGTTGCCAGACAAAACACCCAGAGTGTGGCCGAGGGGAGAAGGACCGCGACGCCCCCGTAGATGACACTCGTCAGGAGAATCAGGAAGGAGGGATCGTCGGTGCCCGACGCGACAACTCGCCCGAAAAAGAAAACCGCCCCGGCCGCGGCGATCGCTCCGAGCGCATAGATGGCCCCGGTGCTGTAGATTTTTCGCGGGTAGCGCCCCACACGGCGATGCCCGTAGTAAAACAGTCCCACCGCACAGCTTCCCAGCAACACCGTGTTGATCGCGTTGGAGGCAAACACCCGACGCAACAGCTTCAGCAGGAAGTCGTCCGCCACCAGCGCGCCAGTGGCTATCAGGAAGCAGGCAATGGCACCCCAAAAGGCGTACTTGGCAAGAAGCCTCCAGTTGAACGACGCCACTTCGTAGCTCTCCCGCAGCCGATCGGCCGTTTCTTCATCGACCACCTGCTCCTCTTCCCACTGGTCGATCACTCTAGCCACGACCCTCGCCTCTTTCTTCTTCAGTTCCATGGGGAAACCAACGCACTGTGTCAATGTCATCGATTGCTCGCCCGGCGCTACTCCGTCGTTGGGTATAGGTGCTCTTGGAGAACAGTCGTGGTACGATCCCAGGCGTTCCGCGCCGCCGCTGCATTGTAGTTCTTTCCGGAGGGATTGGCAAAAGCGTGGCCGGCGTCGTACTCGTAGATCTGAACGTCGGCCTCGGTGTCTGCCAGTCGCGCCCGCAGGGCCTCCACCTGTTTGGGAGGCACGACGTTGTCCTTGCGTCCGAAGTGCGCGAGCACCGGAGTCTCTAGGTTCTGAAGCACGGCGGCCGTGAGAGGCGCGGGGGTGCCGTAGTACGGCACCGCCACGTCGAACGCCGCGGGCCGGTCCGCCAGTGCCCGGAACGTCATGCCGCCTCCGAAGCACCAGCCCAGAACGCCGACGCGCGAGGCCCCGTTGGGCTGCAGGTGGTCGTGGGCGGCGCGCAGATTGGCCATCAGGGCCTCGGGCGTACTCGTGGCTTGTTTCATGAGGGCCTGGGCGCGCTTCGGCGTCTGAGCCGTCGAGTCGGCGTAGAGGTCCACGGCCAGTGCCCGGTAACCTTCTCCGGCCAGCCGCCGCGTGGCGGTGCGCATGTTGTCGTTCAGGCCCCACCACTCGTGAACAACGACCAGACCGGGCAGCGCGTCGACAGACGGGTCGCGATCACGGGCTGCAAGCACCGAATCCGGAGTTGCAGGCACGGCCAGATAACCGGTGATTGGCGTGCCGTCCGCCGTGTTGCCGTAGGACACTTCACGGGCCTCTACCGGCACGGTGGGCTCGCGCGCCGCCTTCGTAGCGGTGGGCGTATCGCCCTCATGTCCCTCCGCCATCGTTTCGGCAGCGGTGGCGTCTGTGGACGATTCCGTCGCGCCTTCGCCCCCACATCCCGCGAGCAGGAAGACAAGTCCGATGAGAACGAAAGGGATTCGAGCAGTCGTAGACATTGCGTAAAGCCTGAGCCAATGGGCACGACGTGTTACCGGGAAGCGTGCGGGACCGAACTTTTTCCCGTGAACATGGTTCGGCCCCGCGAGATCCTTTTGGTCCAGTCTCTTCCCCTCGTGGCTTCCTCGACGCAGTTTTCGTACGCGGCCGAAGTTGGACGCAAGGCCCTGCACCTGCTGGCCCTCGTCATTCCCCTCGGCATGTGGATGCTCGGCACGCCGCTCGCCCTCTACGTGCTCGGCGCAGTCAGCACCGTGGCCGTGGGGGCCGACGTGGCGCGCGCCTACTCGCCCTGGGTCAACGACTGGATCCGTACGATCTTCGGGTCCCTCATGCGGGCCGAGGAGCTGCCGGAGGTCGGCACACGCGTCACGTTCAACGGCGCCACCTGCGTGCTCGTGGGCGCCGCGCTGCTGACGCTCCTGGTGCCCCTCCGCGTGGCGGTGCCGGTGCTCACGATGACGATGCTGGCCGACGCCGCCGCGGCCCTGGTGGGTCGTCGGATCGGGCACCACTCTTGGGGCTCCCTCTCGGCCACAGTTGAAGGATCAACCGCCTTCGTAATTACGGGCCTTGCCGTCATGGGGGCGTTTCCGTCGATGGCCCTCCTCCCTGCGGTCTGCGGGGTCCTGGTTGCCGCCGTCGTCGAGGCCGTCCCCCTCCCCGTCAACGACAACATCCGCGTCCCCCTCGTGGCCGCACTGGTCGTGATGATCGGCGAAACGGTCCTGTACGACGCGCCGCTCCACGTCTTCGCCGGTCTCCCGGTGTAGTGCTTGCACTGTTCTGTGTCCGGGCGTCTCCCTCCGGTCTGCATCCGCTCTCCGCACACGTGACTCCCCCCTCATGTCCGACTCTGAGACCTTTTCCGCCGCGGCCCTGCAACGCCTGACGGGGCTGAAGGCCTTCCCCCAGCCCTCGATCATCCCGATGTCTCACCCCGTCGTCCTCATGCACGGGTTCGGCATCGGGGCCTCCTTCCGTCGGGGGGGGCACCTGCACGACGAGGCGTTGCACCTGCGCTCGCGAGGCGTCCGCGCCATCGCTCCCAACGTCTCCCCCTACAACACGGTGACGGCCCGGTGCGAAATGTGGGAGGATCGCTTCTCTCGGATTCTGGCCGCCCTCAACGCCGACCGTTTCTCTATCGTCGCCCACTCAATGGGCGGCCTCGACGCCCGCCATCTCATTAGCAACCGGGGGTGGCACGACGCCGTGGATGTGCTCGTCACCGTCGCCACGCCACACCGCGGCTCCTCGATCGCCTCCCTCACGCTCGACCAGCCCGAGACGGTGCGCAAGTGGCTCTCGGAGATGGCCAACTGGGTCGGGACGCACGTCCTGGAGGACGGGTCGGCCGATTTCCGGCAGTCGCTTCGTGAACTGACGCCCGAGTACGTCCAGGACACCTTCAACCCGGCAGTGCCCGATCACCCCGACGTCGAGTACTGGTCCTACGGCTGCCGGGCCGGCAAGGGCACCGACATTCCCATCGCCCCGATCTTTCGGTACTTCAACTCGCACCTCTACGACCGGGAGGGCCTCAACGACGGCATCGTGAGCGTCGACAGCGCGCGGTGGGGGGAGTACCTGGGCACCGTCGACGCCGACCACGCCCGACAGGTGGGGATCGAATCGCGCCTCGCCGCCGACTTCGACGCCAACGTCTTCTACGCCTCCATCGCCGAGCGCCTGGCCGAACACGGATATTGAGCGATTGTGGAGATTGGAATGGGGATTGGGGACGAGTAGATATGATGTTGTGTAGGAACGAAAGGGCCGAGGAAACTTGCTCTTCTAACACGCAATCGCTCTGGAGCTTCCGAACGGTGATGCCAACTTTTTCGTGCACGGGCGTGTAAACAACATCTCCTGGGCCCACTGAGGGGCTTGTCCCTCTTCAACCTTTTTACCTCCAAACCTTTTCCCTCCCTTGTCTCAGCGATTTAAGATCTTTTCCGACCCGGTGCACGGGTTCATCTCAGTGCCGAAGGGCCTGATCATGCGCCTCATCCAGACGCCCGAGGTCCAGCGACTGCGCCGCATCCGCCAGCTCGGCGTGGGCCACCTCGTTTTCCCCGGCGCCGAGCATACGCGGTTCAACCATGCACTCGGGGCGATGGCCCTCATGCAGGACGCGTTGTCGAGCCTCACGGAAAAGGGCACATCGATTTCTCAGGAGGAGCAGACCGCCGCTCTCGCCGCCGCTCTCCTCCACGACATCGGCCACGGCGCCTTCTCCCACACCCTGGAGCACCAGCTCATCGACGACTTCGCGCACGAGGACATGAGCCGGGTCTTCATCGTCCGGCTCAACGAACGCCTCGACGGCGCGCTCGACCGTACGCTTGCCATCTTCGACGACACCTACGAGCGCGGCTTCTTCCACCAGCTCGTATCGAGTCAGCTCGACATGGATCGGCTCGACTACCTGCGGCGCGACTCCTTCTATTCCGGCGTCGCTGAGGGTGAAGTCGGCGTGCAGCGCCTCATCAAAACCATGCGCGTCCATCCCCCCGACGGCGGCCCCGACTCCGAAATCATGATCGAGGGCAAGGGCATCTACGCCGTCGAAAACTTCCTGATCTCTCGCCGCCTCATGTACTGGCAGGTCTACCTGCACAAAACCGTCCTGGCGGGCGACGAGCTCCTCCGCGGTATCCTCGCCCGCGTGCAGGAGCACCTCGACGCCGGATCCACAGCCGACTGGCTCCACCGCGGCTCCCGCCCCCTCCTGTTCTTTCTGGAGAATGACGTGCACGCCGACCAGATCGATGAGCCCACCGTCCGCGACCACTACCTGCAACTCGACGACACCGACGTTCTCTTCAGCCTCAAGCAGTGGATGCAGGGCGACGACCCGGTGCTGGCCGACCTCTGTCGACGGTTCATCAACCGCGAGTTTTTCCGTGTCACGTTTCTCGCTAAGGAGCCCAACGCGCCCCAGGTGGACCATTGGCGCACCCAGGTGGCCGACTGGCTCGTCGACCAGGACCTCGCCGCCCGGGACGAGGCCGCCCATGCCGCCCGCCACTACCTGACGGTCGACGCCTCCCACCACACCGCCTACGACAGCAACCAGGAGATGATCGGCATCCTCGACCGCGACGGCAATGTGCGAGAGCTCTCCGAAATGGCCGACACCGCCGCCATCTCCGAACTCACCCACTTCGTCGTCAAGCCCTACGTCTGTTACCCCAAGCCCGTCCCTATCGACGTGGACACCGTGCCGGAAGGATGACTGGTTTGTAGGTATGTATGTCTGTAGGTGTGTATGTAAACTTTTGACCTACAAACCTACTGCAGCGTCCACCGTCAATCTACAGGATGGTGAATGCCGCACGCATCCTCGGCCCAATTCGGGAAGACGTGATTCGTGACCGCTGATCCGGCAGCCCATGCGACGCACAGGCCGCCTCACGCAATACGAATTCCGCGCCCTGAGTGGAAATTCAAGGGTACAGAATGAGCCTTGACACTGCACTACACACATACACACGTACATACCTATCGATAACGCGCCCGAAGGATTGCCAAGTCGTCCCGGGCCGCCGCCCAGTCCAAGGCCTCGCGGCAGGCCGCTCCGTCCTTCGGCGTCTCCAACACCCGGGTGTGCTCCACGTACCCGGCCAGGACGGTGTCGACGGCGTCTTCCGACACCGGCTGCCCGCCCGTCGCCTGGGCCCGTCCGTTCTCCAGTAGCAGGACGTTGAGGGGCAGGTCGCGCTGACGTGCCTCCAGCAGCCCGAGGTGGCCCGCCGACACGAAGCCAAAGTCGCCGGTCACCGCCCAGGCGGGCTGCTCCCCGACCGCGAGTGCCCCGAGGGCCAGGGGCAGACTCCCGCCCATGTAGGTGCAGAGATCAATCACGGACACGGGCGGAAAGGCAAACATCGTGCTCACGCTCGTGTCCCCCGTCGCGACGATCCGCGGACGCTCGGCCAGTGCCGCCATCAGCGGCCGGTAGCGCTCGGCCATCGACCGGTATGCATCGGGAAGGTCGTCGGGGACGGTCGGCAGGGGCGGACGCTCTACAGCATCCGGATTCCGTCCCTCCGCCCGCGCCTCGAACACCGCGTGCTGGTACTCCGCCAGGGGCGGGCAACAGACCTGCCGGGCCACATCGCGCTCGTACGTGCCCGTCGGCGGGGCCAGGCCCAGGGCCCGAGCGGGCGCGTCCGCCTCTACCCCGTCCGCCGGAAGAACGACGAGGTGCGGAAGTCCCTGCTCCTCGGAGTGCTCGAGCGCATGCAGAAGCACGGATCGCTCCTCCGGCGCGTCGGGCCGGTGCGTGGGGACCCCCAGCTCCCGGGCCGCCCCCTCAATCTCCAGAATGCTGTCGGAGTGCGTGCCCGTCGGATCGTGAAAGACCACGTACAGGAGGCCCGCCGTCGTGCCCGCCGCCAGACTGTCGGCAACGGCGTTGGCCGCCTTCAGAAACCCGTGCGCCTTCATGAGCACCGCCGCCCGGTGGCCGAGCAGCGCCGCGCCATGCGCCATGCCCACGGCCCCCTCTTCGTGAAACGAAAACGGCGGGGCCGTCTCCCGCTCCACCTGCCAGGCCGTATAGGTCTGCGTAGCCCCGTGGCCCGGCACGGCCGTCATCAGCTCCACGTGACTCCGGGAAAGCGTATCGGCAATTGCCTCGGCACCCGTCATAACTGCCCAGAACGTCGTAGCGAAAAAAGATACAGACCTCGTCTCCCCCAGCGGTCTCATCTTGCTCGAAATGGGCGTTGCAGGCACAGCGTCACGCTCAACATACCGCCCTAACTCCCATCCTCAAACGTTCCAATCTTCAATCTTCCCACCTTCAATCCGTCACTCATCCAAAATGTAGATGTCGGCGTGATTCCGCCCGAGCTGCGCGTAATCCAGCCCGTACCCGATGACAAACAGGTCCGGAATCCGAAACCCCACGTAGTCGAGCTGCAGGTCCGGCTCGGTGGCCGTCGGCTTGTGCAGGAGCGTCGCCACCCGCAGAGAAGACGGGTTGTAGGCCTGAAACCGCTCCTTCATGAAGTCCATCGTGAGCCCCGTATCCACAATGTCCTCGACAATGATGATGTCGCGGTCCGCCAGCGGTGCATCCACGCTTTTGAGCTCCTGCACGTCGCCGCTCGACACCTTCTCGGCCCCGTACGAGGAGAGCTTGATGAAGTCGATCTCGCACTCCGTGTGGATGGCCCGCATCAGGTCCGCCGTAAACATAAACGCCCCGTTCAGCACGCTCACCAGAATCGGCGTGGTGTCGGGGTAGTCCTCGCTAATCTGTTGGCCCATCTCGCCCACCCGGGTCTGAATGGTCTCGGCGTCGAGGTACCGCCGAAACTGATCGCCGCGATAGGACGCGGTGGCGTCTCCGAGATCCACGGAGGTGTCGAGCAGATTACGCGTGGCAGACATAGGCAAACGAGCCGACCGGTCGAAAGGAATCGAGTGCAAGAAAAAAGCTACGCGGAACCTACGCTGAATTGCAATCACCTGGGTCGTTTTCACGGGGGACCCAACGGAGACGCGCCACTTGCTGGGTCGAGGAACGCACCCGAACCCGGTGGTCAAGGCGGTGCGCAATCACCCAGGCCGGGTGCTCGTCCGTGTAGAGTACGTAAACCCCGGCCCGGCGGTGCGGCGGCACGTGGGCGTCAGTCAGCAGATCGGCCACCGTCTTCGTACCCGTCATGCCCAACGGCTGAAACCAGTCTCCCTCCTGCCACGTCCCCACGGCCAGCGGGTCAATCAGGCGGCCGGCGTCCACGTACTCAGTGTAAGGATCATCGGTGACAATAGAATCCGGACGCTCGTCCAGCGGGTCGATGCGGAGCGTGCCCCGATCGAGCGGCACCTCCTCTCCCCACGGCACCGGCACGGGCGGCCACAGCGGGTCCGGTACGGCATCCGTCGGCACCACCCGAAGCGTCTCGCGCTCCCGCCAGACGGCCCCACTGCCGAAATCCACCCGTTTCCCCACCTGAGCGTCGATCAGCGCCCCCACCTCAGCGGCCACCGCCGCCGTGTGCGGCGCCTCGGGCAACGCCTCGTCCAGGGCCGCCAGAATGAGCCGCCGACGCCACACCGACGGCTCGTCGCGAAGCGCCGCCAGCGACAAGGCCCCGCCCGCGCCACAGTCCTCATACGACCGTGCCCATTTTTCGTCGAGCGACGGCGTGAGGGTGTGGTCCACGTACTCGCGCATGAGTCCGGCCGCACGGGCAATGTTCCTCGTTGCATTGCTGAACTTTTCTTGCAATAACGGAATCACCTCGGTGCGAAGCGTCGCGCGGTCGTAGGTCGGATCTCGGTTCGAGGGATCCTCCCGCCACGGAAGCCCCTCGTCTTCCGCAAACGCCTCAATCTCAGCCCGAGGAACAGCCAGCAGAGGCCGAATGAGTTGTACGTCCGGTGCGGCGTCCAGCCAGCGCGACGGCGGCATGCCCGCCAATCCCTCCGGCCCACTGCCGCGCAGCAGGTTCAGCAACAGCGTCTCGGCCTGATCGTCGCGGTGATGCCCCACCGCCACGGCAGCGGCCTCCCGGTCGCGGGCGTGCTCGGCCATCGCGGCGTAGCGGAGCGTTCGGGCTGCCTCCTGCACCGATTCCCCCGTACGGTTCGCCCGTCCCGCGGCGTCGCACTCCACCGCCGTGAACGGCACCGGCGGCCCTTGAGCCGCACACCAGTCCCGCACGAGCGCCTCGTCGGCCTCCGCCCCCTCCCGCAGCCCATAGTTCACATGTAGGACGTGCACCTCGTACCCGAGCCGTCGGAGCAGGGTCGCCGTCACCATCGAGTCCACGCCCCCGCTCACCCCCACGACCACGCGTTCCCCCTCTGTCAACAGATCGTGCCGGTCAATGAACGCTGTCACTGCGTCCACTAGATCGTGCCCCATGGCCCTACCGATCCGTGAGAAAGTACGTAAACGATCTTCTTCGGCCTAGTGGAAATCAGCCGGACCTGTCCGGCACCGGACTCGTCCGGCAAGATGCTGGGGATCTGAGATCCCCTGAATCCTAGACTGCCACAATCCCAGATTGCTGGAGATCCTAAATGCTGGGAATCCTTGTAACTTTGCGAGATTAATTACCAGACGTACCTCCTTACGCGGCCTGCCTCAAAGAAACGGGAGAAAGCCCGATCGGCCTCGAAGAAACGGCCGCCTGCACGCTCCCTGAAGCGAAACGACCGAAATTTCTCATGTTTGATCCCGGCAGCTGTCGGGAGAGTTTGAGGACGGAGATCTCAGATTTCCAGGATCTAGATCCCCGTCAGTGGAGCGGCGGAGGGAATCTCAGATTCCCAGCGTCAGGCCGTTTCTTCACAGGGGCCCCTTGTGGGTCATCACGTGGGGCCTTGATCTTTTTGGTTCATCCGCGACGGCTGTCGGGATGAACACCCGGTTTTCGAAAGTAGCGGAGCACCATGAATGAGCAGTCGCTTTCAAAAAACGGCGGCGTCCCGTGGATAACCTCGCAAACCTGCATAGATTTCCGGAACCGTGCTCAGTTATGAGCGAAACCGAACGTGCCAATCTCAGATTGACTCAATCTAGATTGCTGGAAACGTATCCACGGATCGGTATACCCACAACTGATTGCACATCCACGCTCCCAATCTCCCATGCTCCCACGCTCCTCCCCACAACCCACTAACTCCTGACTCCTCAACCCACAACCCACCAACTCACAACTCCTCCCCCCGCCCAAACCGCTCCGCAATCTCCTCCAACGACCACTTGGCGATCGTCGGCGTCCCCGTCGGATCCGCATACGGCATCTCACACGCGAACAGATCCGCCAGGAGCGATCGCCGCTCAGCCTCGGACAGGGACTGTCCCCGCCGCACGGCACTCTGCTGCGCCATCGTCCGCGCCAGCCGATCCCGACGCTCATCGTCCACCGTGTCCTGGAACGACGTGTACTGCTCCAGAATCTCGTCCAGAATCGCCCCTTCATCACCGTCCGGCACGTCGGTCGGCACGCCCCGCACCGCGACGGTACGCCCGCTCATCCGCTCAATCTCAAACCCCAGCGCCCGCAGGTCCGGCAGCAGCTCCTCCAGCAGGTCCACATCCGCGGGCGACAGATCCACCGTGTGCGGAAACAACAGCTGCTGCGAACGGCCCTGCTCCTGCCGCAGACGCTCCTGATTCTCTTCGTAGAGCACCCGTACGTGCGCGGCCCGCTGATCCACGAGCATCATGCCGGTGTCCGTGGGCGTGACGATGTACGTGTCGTGGAGGCCCCACACCGGGCGGCGATCCGCGTCGGCGTCGGATTGGGATTCGTCTCGGTCCGGGGCCGACTCGGACCGATCCTCGTCCTCCTCCGGCGGGCGATACAGCTCGTCGGACTGCGTCCCCGGGGCCACCGCCGATCCCGACGAGCGGTGCCCTCCGGAGCGCGCGGACGACGGCGAGGAGTCCCCCGTAGAGGACATCGGCGTCGGAGATGAGGAAGAGCCAGTATCGGAACGCTCCTCCCCGTCCGACGACCGACGGGGCTGAAACGAGGTGGGCTCCGGACGCGCCCAGGATCCCGAGGACGACGCTTCGTCGTCCGACGAGTCGGAGGCCTCTCCCGGCGCCTCATCGTCCTCCGGGTCCACTTGCGGCGTCGCGTGGACGCGCCCCAGCGCCCCGCGCACCGCGCTCCGCAGAAAGCCGTAAATGCCGCTCTGATCGTCGAACTTGACCTCCGACTTCTGCGGGTGCACGTTCACGTCCACCCGCCGCGGGTCCATGTCCAGAAACAGCGCAAAGAACGGGAATGCCCCGTCCGGCAGCATGTCCCCGTACGCCTTCTTCACCGCGTGGCTGAGGTAGCGGTCCTTGACGTACCGCTCGTTCACAAAGAGAAACTGCTCGCCCCGCGACGTGCGGTGGAACGAGGGCGCGCCCACAAAGCCGCGGACGGTGAGGTCGCTCGAGGCATCTTCCACCGCCGCCAACTCGTCGGCCCGGTCGTCGCCGAAGAGGCCCAGAATGCGTTCACGGAGCGTCTCGTGGGGGTCGTCCGACCGCGCCGCTGAGAGGTCGTAGTGCTCGTGGCCATCGTGCTCGACGCGGAACGCGATGCGGGGATTGGCCAGCGACAGAAACTGCGCCGTCGTGGTGAGGTGCTTCAGCTCCGTCGCGGGCGTTTTCAGAAAGTTGCGCCGCGCCGGCACGTTGAAGAAGAGATTGCGCACTGCCACCGACGTCCCCGGCTGCACGGCACAGGGGCGCTGTTCCACGACCTCGCTCCCCTTCACCCGCACCAGCGTCCCCGCCTCGTCCTCCACCCGCTTCGTCTTCAGTTCCACCTGCGACACCGCCGCGATCGACGCCAGTGCCTCCCCCCGAAAACCCAGCGTCCGGATCCGCTCCAGATCGTCCACCGACTGGATCTTGCTCGTGGCGTGCCGCTCGAAGCATCGCTCGGCATCCTCCGGGCTCATCCCGCAGCCGTCGTCGATGACCTGTACGAGCGTACTCCCCGCGTCCTTCAGAAGGACCTCGATGGACGACGCCCCAGCGTCCACGGCGTTCTCGATCAGTTCCTTCGCCACCGAGGCGGGCCGCTGGACGACCTCCCCCGCAGCAATCTGGTTGGCGAGCCGGTCCGGCATCACATGGATGATGCCGTCGGCCTGCGAAGTGTCGTCGGCCACAGGATAGACGGTGTGGGTCGAGTGCGTGAACGGTTTCGAAGCAGGCAGCGGACAGCCCCCCTCGCCCGATGCCCCGACAAACGCGTCAGAGAGAGAGGTACAGGTAGAGCGTCAGCACCAGAAGCCCCACCGTCACGACGATCGAGGTCGAGCTCCGACGCTCTCGCCCGCGCCCTCGCGCTCGCATGCGGCGTTTGAGCCTCTTGTTCTCATCGGCGTCCGGATCGTAGTACCGAGGCGTATAGTCGAACCCGCGCGGCCCTCGGCCCGAAGAAAACAAGCCCATAATGATGGCTGGCTGTGCGGTAACGCTACGTGGGCGGGTTGAACCTTAGTACAAACGGGCACGTTCCTCCGGAATCAGATCACGCCCATGACGGCCCGGAGGTACAAATAGGTCAGCGGCGCCGCGACCAGCATGGCGTCGAACCGATCCAGAATGCCCCCGTGCCCCGGCAGAATGCTGCTGGAGTCGTCCGCGCCCGTCGAGCGCTTGAGCTGGCTTTCCATGAGGTCGCCCACCTGACTCACCCCGCCCCCAATCAGCGCCAGCGCCGCCACGTGCGGCCACGTCAGGAATCCGAGCACTGTCAGTTTGAAGCCGATCGCCACAAGCACCGCCGCCGACAGTCCCCCCAGCGTGCCTTCCCAGGTCTTATTCGGCGAAATGGAAGGCGCCAGGGCTCGCTGCCCCACCCACTTTCCCACGTAGTAGGCAAAAATGTCGGTCGCCCACACTAGCAGAAAGGTGAGCACCACCAGCCAGAACGCCAGGGAGGGATCAACGACCTCGGACCGAGCGGCCCGAATCAGCACCAAGCTGCCCAGTAGGCCCGACGGATAGACGGCCCCGACCAGCGTCGTCGAAAAGCTGGCCAAAAACTGATCTTGCGGCAGCAGAAACGGCGCCAGCACCACGAACACAATCAGCCAGGCGACGGCGACGGGCCAGAGCGACGGCCAGGCCAGCGTCGCCACCAGGAGCACGCCCAGAATGCCCCCGCCCGTCAGGTTGGGGAGCGCCCCGGTCGTGCGCGCCATGCGGTAGAGCTCTACCTGCCCCACCAATCCAATCGCCGCAATCAACGCCACAAACGTCCAGCCCCCGACGTAGGCGATGCCGACCACCGCGGGGGCCGCAACCAGGGCCGTGAGAATGCGTCGCAGATTATTGCTCACAACTCGATCGTTCGAATCCGTGCAGTAGTGCGTACCTCCTCCCCTCGCGTGTCTCGTTCCGTGAGTGGAGGCATACTCTTGGGCCAGTCGTCGACTGCCGAATCCGCTTGCAAAATTCAGGATTGGGAAAAAGTATACGACTCCGAGCACGTGGACCCAGACGCACGAGTGCGTCGCCCACATACCCACACACTCCCACACTCACATACCCGAACAAAGCTTCCGGAGTTGGTATAGAGCACTCTCGTCAGTCATCCTCCTCTCCCTCATCGTCGTCCGGCGCCCCGAAGTCCATCTGCCCCTGTCCAGAATCCAGGCGCGTGTCATCTTCGGGGGAATGGGCCGAAGGCGCCTCCGGATCCGATCCCAGGGCCGCCTTCTCCAGCTCATCGTCGTCGAGCCGCTGTTCGAGAAGCGACACCGCCTCGTCGGCCTCATCGGGCGGCACCATCACGTGCACCGACGCCAGATCGCCCACCGTCAGGTTGAAGGCGTGATCCCGCTGCGTAAGCACGACGGCCGGAATGCCGCTGTCGTCCAGGCGGTCCCGGACGATGTCGGCCTCGTAGTCGGTGCCGGTGCGAAAAATGCTGACCCAATCCTCATACTGACTCATGGGCACGGAAGGGGCTGTTCAAAGCATACGGAACGGCGGCTACTCCTCACGCCTCCCTCGCATCTGTTCGGCAAGGGGATGCAAAACATAGAGGACACTGCCGACAATCACGAGCCCGCCCACCACGGCGTACCAGGGCATGGGCGCCTGCTCCAAAGCCCTCATGTCGTACCCCGGCTCGGACCGGACGTGCCGCGCCACGAGAACCGCGAGGCCGTTGTGCACAATGTGAACCACAATCGCCGGCAGAATGCTTCCCATCCGCCAGGTCAGGTACGCGAGATACGTGCCCAGCACGACGAGGGGCAACAGCTGCGTCGGACGCAGATGATAGGCCCCGAAGAGAATTCCGGACAGCAGGATGCCAGCCCCCGGCCCGCCCCACCGCTCAAACTGACGCTGCGCGTATCCGCGAAAGAGAAGTTCCTCACAGAGGCCGGGCACGACCGCCAGCGTGACGAGGTTGAAGGACACCCCCATGCCGCTTTCCAGTACCGACCGAATCATCTCCAGCTGCGTCTGCTCAAAAGCCTGGATCGTCTCGGGCATCGGTAGGGCCTGATTGACCTGCACCAGCCACTGAACGACCGGCTGCAGCCCAAGAACCCCGAACACCCCGAGTCCAACCAACAGAGGAGGGGCCCCGCGCATGCGGAGGTAGGCCCCGGTTCGCCACGTGTGCAGCCACGCATACCCGAACGCCGGCAGCGCAAGCCCGAAGACCTGCCCGACGCTATTGCTCAGGATCAGCTCTCGGGTATACGAGGTCAGAAGGCCCTCCGCCCCCAGTTTCTGAATCGCCGACATCTCCTCCCCCGCAAGGCCGAGCTGTACCATGAGGAGCGTGGGGGTGACGACCACCTGAAACAGCAGAAACGCCGCCGCCAGAGCAACAATGCCCATCCACAGGTGAAACGACGTAGGCCGGATAGAACGCCGTTCGAGCAGCCCATCCAACGGAATAACGGACCGACTCCACCCATCATCAAGGTGGCGCCCAGTATCATCGTCCATAGACCATAGTCACGTCGTCAAAGAGAGGCACCCGTTGAAAGTCTACGTCCCCCTGCGGTTTGCCCCTTTGCCGATTCTTTGCAGGAACAATTCCGCGCAGCCTGCGAACACATGATGGCTTGCATGAAGAAACATTTGCATGCTCTTGCGCTCGTAGCTCAGTCGGACAGAGCATCGGTTTCCGGTACCGAAGGCCGGGGGTTCGAATCCTCCCGAGCGCACCGTCTTTCCGTTTCTCGCTTCGCCGCCAACGGGCCCCCAGCGCCGATGGGCGGCATTTTTTATTGGGCTGGACACGGTCGGTAGATCCGCACGATGGACCCGGTAGGCGCAACGTCCCTGCCCCCTGCGCAACTGGGTCGGCCCAGACGTAGATTCCATGAAGACAACTCTTTGTAAAGCGCTTCGACACGTCCTCTGGAGCGCGAGTTGCGTGGTAAAATGCGCTCGGGACGCATTCGCCCAGCGTTCTCCTCACATCGAGCACAGCTCTCCAGTGCCATGGACACAGTGCGCGATTACGTGCGGAACTGGGTCCGGCGTCATGCAACCCCCGAGGCGGACGTGGACGCCCTCACCGCGGACCTCTGTGAGGAGGCGGTCGCCGCGCATCCGCTCATCGACGACCCCGACTTCCCGCTGACCGACTCCATTCGAGATACACTGGACGCGACCTTCGGCACAGCAGCGGACGAGGACGCCCAGACGCCCGCGGCCATCACCCGCGAGGAGTTGCGCGACGCCCTGCCGCCCCGCTGCGCCCACCGACTGGGCCGCCCCGTGGCGCGGTTGATCCTCAACGACCACGACCTTGCGTGGGACGTCGATCCGGAAGCCCCGTTGCCCTGCATCTTGGCCGACCGCTACCGCCGCCTTCTTCGAGAGGGCCTCACGGACCGTCGGCTCCGAAAACTGCAGGCGGAGTTGTGTTGACCACCGGTCTTGTGTTCCCTGAGCGGGGGAGTAGCTGTCGTGTCATCCCGAATCACTCTGTTTCCCAACTGCCTTGGGCCCCTCTCCCAGGCGTATCGACCCTCAGGGGCGACTGGGCGGCCCTGGGAACGGGGTTTTCTTCAGGGAGCTCGACGGAGCGCTCTCGTTCCCGGCATTGTCCACTGCCGTGACGATGTAGTCGTATGTTGTCCCGTTCGTCGCCCCAGTGTCCGTGAAGGAGGTCGAAGACGTACTCGACACCGGATCTCGCCCGGATACGTCCGTGATTGTTCCCGACGTGCTCCGGTAGATGTTGTACTCCTCCAAGTCGCTCGCCGACACGGCGTCCCAATCCAGGGCGACCTCTGTATCCCCCGATGTCCCGGTAATCCCCGACGGAGCGTCGGGAGCCGTCGTATCGCTATTTCCTCCGCCCGATCCGCACCCGGCAAGCAGAACTACGACCCCGATGACCACTGCCGCGTACCGGAGGACGCCAATTCGCGTCCCCGAAGGACGCTTTGACTGCATCGAGGCCTCGCTGTACATGGGCCACTGAGATCTGGCAAAGTGTAGACGTGTACGACAGGGGTCAACGTATTATCTCACAACGACAATCTTCTGCGTTCGCGTCTGTCCGTCGGCCTGCAATCGCGCAAAGTACACCCCACTGGGAAGCTGGGCGGCGCTCAGCGAGACCGTGTGCTGCCCCGCTTCCTTCGCTCCCCGCGCGAGGGTCGTCACCTGTCGCCCGAGCAGGTCGTAGACTTTCAGGTGCACTTCTGAGGCCTCGGGGAGTTCATACTCGACCGTGCCCTGGTCACGGATGGGATTTGGGTAGGCGTTCAACGTCAGGGTCGAGGGGGCCAGGTCATCGGTCTGTTCGTTCACGTAGCGCTTTGTGCCTACGTGTACCTTAAGGTCCGTGCCCTCTTCAGTCACATCCACGGGAGCCGACGAATTTGTTCTTAGGTCGTAACTCCGACCGCTCGACGGATGCGTCAAGGCCACTGATTGCGTCGTAATTGCACTCACGTTGGCCGCCGTAAGATTGACCTGTCCGTTCTTCTGACTTTGCAGTCGAAGCTCGAACGTTTCCCCGTTTCCATCAAGCGGCTGCTGCCGGATCATTATCATTCCGTTCCGCGCAGACGACGAATCGGAAGATACGATGCGCAAACTCACCGCCTCAAACTGACCCGGTGGGGCCGCCACGGTCTTCGTCGTTTCTGAAAGTCCAAGCCGCACCGTCGAAGACGGGCCGTCGGTCCCTGCCTGTGTCGCACTCAGTGTCAGTGTAGACGTGTTTTCCTTCGTTTCCCTCACGGCTCTGGCTTTTGCGCCGCTCGGATACGGAATGGTCAGTGAACTAAGCCCCTGGTCGTTCTTGAAGTAATAGGCCTCCCCCCCTTTCGCCGAATCGAAGGTGCCGTCCCCGTCTTGAACGACGTTCGTAAACGTGCCATTGAACGACCAGATGGGAGTCGAAATTCCGTTTTCAGTCTTCACCTCTGACCACGAAACGTCTTCATCAAGCGGATTCGAGATGATGTACCAGGTCTCATTCCCTCCGGGCAACGAAATTTCGGCTGCGTCGCTCTGCAAATCCACCGACGAGACCAACTCATTGGCTGTCCAGTCTTGTGTACTGATCAGCCAGAACCCATTCCCTGGTTGAAAGCGAAACGCGTCCGAGCCGTCGTACGAAACCAGGAAATCACTATTGCTCCCATTGTCGCGATAAGCCTGCCACTCGGTTCCGACCTCTCCGTCCACCACATCTTCAGCGAGGCGGTCAACTTGGCCCGGCAGCGCGACGAGCCGATAGTCGCTTGAACTGGAGGCCGATGTGAACGAACGATCTACGGAAGCCGAGACAGCCGCCGGCCGAATGGTCCCCACAGCCTGTAAGGCCTGATCGGCCTGAACGAACCCGTGTCCTGTCCGACGGTCATACCCCGTATCAGATGTCCCCGTCGCCGGATCGTCCATGTCGATCGCCGTGTCCTCCAGCTTTGTATATATCTCGCTCGGCGTCAATTCCGCGTTTTTGGAGCGCATGAGTGCTGCCACGCCTGCCACGTGCGGGGCGGCCGCTGAGGTGCCGAAGAAATTTGGATCCGTGTCGGCATCCTGATTCGAATCGGACCGAAAAAAGGTCGTGTTTCCGCCGTCGGGACCGGTCACATCCGGCGCCGGTGGATTTTTCGGCGTACTCAGTTCATTTCCGTCATCATCAAAGTAAATGGGAAAACCGCCCTCTGAGGAAAACGACTCAACCACTGGCGGATCGGGCCCCCCGAATTCAGGAGTGTCGAAGTACGCAGCGGCCGCCACGCTGTGACTGTGCTCGGCGTTGACGTGGCCGTACCCGGAGGGACCCGGATTCTGGTACTCGTCGACTGAGATATTCCGGTTGAAAAACATGTACGTCATTTGAGCGGGTTTTTTGTCTCCCGAACATCCCTCCGTACACTCAATCAGAAGGTCAAAGTCGGTACTTCCCGTGTCGTTTTTGAACGAGGCAATTTCGATTGGATTTCCCCCGGCGTTCGCAACCGTTCCCTGAGCGATGAGCGTATCCTGGCCGACATCCTCAATGTAGATGTTGAGATCCGTGTCCGCACCAACTCCCGACGCGGAAACGGACGCGTACGGATCCGCCCACTGAAAGACAAACGTCGCATTCGTTCCTCCTTTCGGAATCGACAGTCGCTGCTGAATAGCTCCTCCGCTAAAGTCATGAAATGTGCCGCCGTTGGGTCCCGTACACCCGGAATCCGTGAAGGTATCCGTGTGTGATTGACGGGCAGAGTTTCCGATGGCAGAAAAGTGCGCGGCGCCGTTCTGGCCTACCTCTTCAACGGCATCGGCAATCACACCGTCCTGAAACATCGGCTCTGCGAAATAGAGGATGTCGTCGGTAATCACCCCGCTTCCAGCATTGGCCAAGTCGCGAATGCCCTGCGCAAAGTTCGCCTGTCCCCCAAACGCCGTGTGAAACGCGAGATCGGCCCCCGGAGCCACGTCGTGGATGATCTGCATCATAGCCCGCCCCTCATCGGTCCCTGACGACGCCTCCTCCAAGACCTCAATTCGATCCGACGACGGAAGATCTCCACTGTCGATGTCGTTCTGAGCGGAGCCGTTCCCGCTCACATCGTAGCTATCGGACAACACGCCCACCTTTACCCCGCTCCCATCAAATCCATTCTGGCTGCGGGCGTCATCGGCCTTCATGGCTGCGTCGCCCTGAGAGGTCACGCTGCCGGCGGCAGAGATCATATAGGCCGGCTGTGCCGAATGCAGCGATGGGAGGTCCGCCGCCTCCGCCAGCGCCGGAATCGGAATTCGCCCCGACACCAGACGCCCACTCCGGGCCACGTTCTCCGCCCCGAGCGCACGGAGCGCCTCCTGCAGAGCGGGTCCCTCTCCCTTCTGGGCCAAAAAGTCCACCGTCACCATCTCGCCCTGCACCGGCAGCGCCGACACGGTCGGCTCGAAGGTTGCCCCCGCCGATTTGGAGGTCTGAAAGCGCTGGTGTTGCTGGTAAAGCTGTTCCAGGTCGGAGCCGAGATTGCCGAACGCCGCCTCTCCCGCCGTACGGGCTTTGTTCGTCTGGGCCCATGACGGCACCTCCTGCGCAAACGAGGCCGACCCCGCCCCCATGACAATCACCGCAACCCCGATCAGGACGGCCCGGGCGACCATCCCGGGAAAGCGCGGTAGCGACATGTGCATGACGGTGATTAACGATCTGTGCGTAAGAATGGTGCTTACCCCTGTTGTCGCAACACGAGAAGGAGACCGACGGCTAGGGCCACGACGCCGCCCACAGCATACATCATCCAGTTCCCCGGAGCGAGGTCTTCCTCCGGGGCTGCGGAAGCGCCGTCGGCTGTGTCACTGGCAGGAGCCGGTACTGCCGCTGAGTCCGATTTCTGCGACGAGACGCTGTCAACCGCCTCGGGACGGTCTCCCGAATCGGTCTGCGATTGCGCGGGAGCGGCCGGCTCCGACTCCGTATCGGAAGGCCCACTGCCCTCTGTGGGATTCTCAACCTCGGACTCGGGGGTGGGGGCCGTGGTGTTCTGCGCGTCGGGCTGTGAACCGCCCGCTTGCCGAGATGTGGTGGTGTCCGGAGCCGGCTCCACGTTCGCATCCGGCGGCGGGGCGGGAAGCATTCCCCCCGTGTTCGTCCGTGTGCGCGCCTGCGCCGCCCGCATCGACTGCAGGAGCGACAGGCCCGCTGCCCGGCGCAGCGCTTCGATCGGCAGGCGCCCCGACACGAGCCGCTCGGCCCGGGCCCCCTTCTGCAAGCCGAGCCCGCGCAGGCTGTCCAGCAGGGCCTCCGGCTGTTCCACAGCAATGGCGTCGATGGTCACGTGCGCATCCTGCACCGCGAGTCCGTCGTCAGACGGGGAAAACGGCTCGTCCTTCGCGCCCTGCTGATACGCCCGATACTCGTAGTACAGCGAAATAAGGCCCCGGTCCAGTTTGGCCATCGGACCGTCTCGCCCCTCCCCGTCCGCCCCATGCACCGCCCGCTCGACGCGGGCGTGCACGGTCGAGTCGAGCGCCTGCGCATGCGCCTCGGGCCCCCCGATGCCGCTGAGCAGGACGAGAACCCCGAAAAGGCCAATAATCTTAGCCATGAAGCAGAAGCGCACAGACGCTTCGGTTGATTCAACTATACGAGGCACTCCCTGTCCACCACGGGGACGGAACAAGCCCCTCGCCCAAATCGCTCTGCGCGAGCACCATAGCATCTCCCCCTTCCGGGTTGCGTAGAAGACGACCCACTGTCCAGAGCGTTACAATCTCGCTCCGAGGCGTCGATGGCCGCATATTGTATAAGAAGTTAGCACACGGTGTTGCCAAAATCATTCCAATCTCTCTGGTGCCACGACAATCGCATCTTGCGTCCTCCATCAGCACGGCGATCATCAAATGTACCGTTCGCCACTCCCCCACTCCAGGATAATTGCATCTTGCTCTATGATGAGTACAGGGGAGCAGTAACGCACAGCGTTTTTGCCTCCATGTCTCCAGGCGTCCATGCATTTCGGGCAGACGGATCAGGGAATGGCAAAAATGCCGCCTGCTTTTCCGAACGCGATCCAACATAGGATTGCCCTGCTTCCCCACTCCCGTACCCACGCACTTTTCGGCATTATTGGATACCATGGGCAAGAGGGCTCCCCCTGCTTGTCCCGAGTTTGTTGGGTGCGATCGCCCTCCCCCTGGTGCGACCGATTTTCCCGTCCCCCCACTCCAACGATCGTCCCATCGCAGAACCAGGGTTACTGCGTCGTACAGACGCGGCGGCGTCCTTCGTCGGGCGTGAGGAGGAGCGTCTCGACGCGGTGCCCGTCGTCCTGCGAACGAATGCCGCCCAGTAGGGGACCGTCGGTCACGCCCGTGAGTGCCATTACGACGCGGTCCGTCTGGACGAGATCGCGGGCCCGAAATGTTTGTCCCACCACCTCCGGAAGATCGGAGTCGTCCTCCAATCGGCGGCGCTCTGCCTCAGAGCGCGGGGCCGGCTGCAGCCGCGCGGCCCCTCCCAGCACCCGCTGCGCCGCGGCGGACAGGATGCCCTCCGGGGCCCCCCCGATGCCCCACAGTAGATCAATGGGGACCTCCGTTCGCTGTGTACGGGCATCGCCGTCCCCCCGCTCCTGCAACGCCAGCAGCGCGAAGCTGAGATCTCCCTCTCCAAACAGGTGCACCTGAGCCCCCGTATCCCGAATCGATGCAACAAGGGAGTCGTGGCGGGGTCGCTCCTGCACGGCGACCCGAAGGTCCGATACGACAACCCCAAGCGCCTCAGCCACCGCCGGTACGAGCCGCTCCGGCGACGCCTCGAGGCGGAGCACGTCGGCTGCCGCCGGGGGACCGATTAGCTTCTTCATGTAAAAGGCTCGACCGAGTGGCATCAGCGCCCCGGCGGGGGCCAGCGCCAACACCGACAGCGCTCCCGGCCGGTCTTCGGCCACCAGGGTCGTTCCTTCAAGCGGATCGACGGCGATGTCCAGGGCCGGGCTGGTGTCGGGACCGATCGTCGTCCCGGGCACCAGGTACGGGGCGTCGTCCTTTTCCCCTTCCCCAATCACAATCGTTGCGTTGATGCCCGCCGTCCGGAGTCCGTTCTCCAGGGCCTCCACCGCCGCTGCGTCGGCGACATCGTTCTCCCCCTTCCCCACCCAACGGGCGGAGGCCTGTGCGGCCGCCTCGGTGAGCCGACGAGCGATACGGCCCCAGTCGCCCTCCGTTGACATCGCTCGTTTCTCGGCCTCTTCAGGATTGCTGCCGTCGCTCCCGTCCATGGCTTTGCACTCAATTGTTGGAAATGCTGTCGAACACAGGGAGATGCCGACCCCTGCTTCATGCCTGTTGCTGACGGCCGGTGCTGAGGGTCCGCTCGCACGCGCGATCAGGCTTTCTCTCCCTACCGCACCGTCCGGATCGGTTACGGGCGTCAATCCGGTCGGTCTCATCACATAAGACCGGGACAGGTCGGGGCTACCCGTCGGCCGACGGGTGCTGGCGTGTCCGCCACAGATAGGAAAGCAGGACACCACCGATAAGGCCGCCGACGACCTCGCCGCCCATCACAGTGGGCCAGGGCTCTTCCGCCAGTGACAGCGCGAGCATCAGCCCCCCCTTTACCAAACCAAACACCCCGCCGCCGGCGAGCCCACGCCCCACCCAATCCGTCGGTCCATAGGCCGCTGCGGCCCCGACGGCCAGACTAAGGCCCCAGAGCCCGGCCTCTATTCCAATACGGGCGGGCCGAAACGTCCCCTCCACGATGCACGCCAGCACCTCCGAAACAGACCCGGCCATCAGTCCCCCGATCGCCCCGAAAAGCATCCATTGTCGCATCGACTCGATCTCTGTTCATGAAAGAAATCTGTGCACATCGGGTCCATCAGTAGCATTCCCGTGCGTCCCACGCCCGACGATCATACTGGTCCGTGAATGGGTTGCCACCGATCTCAGAACGGCCTGTGCTATAGTGCAAAGTATGTGTGCTGCGTCGAAAATAAGCTCATTGCAGTAAGTAAGGCACCTTCGTCGCTCTAGGACATCTGGGATGTCCAACCTCGATTCAGAGCCCATCAACCGAACGAGTCGGTTGTAACTGTCGAATGGATGGGCTCCCGAACATCTGTGTGCCTTTATGAGATTAGATACCGGATGCTGCCCAAACAGAAAACTGCAGCGAAACGAGCGAACATCCCCCTCGGCCTTGAAGAAGTGGCCGTCCGAAAGCATTAGGCCACTTCTTCACAGGGGCCCCTTGTGGGTCATCCCGCGTGGCCTTGGTCTTTTTTGTGCATCCGCGACAGCCGTCGGGATGCACGTCTCTCTGGGGAAAGGCGATACGTCGCGAAAATAGTAATGCGTACTGCGATTAATCTCATAATCCTACAGAGATGTCCCATCAAGTTTGGAGGTCTAGATCTCCAGAATCTGAGATTTCCAGCATCTTGCCGGACGAGTCCGGCTGATCTCCTCAAACGGAGAATTTTGTTTACCGCCCATGCACGGATCAGTGAGCCGTCGCTGTAAAAAAGGGTCGCAGGGAATCTACTACTTTCCTGCGACGCTTGCGTTCACACCGCCCAGTGCATCCCGCCTCGGGAGAGCAATCAGAACCAATCGAAGGACGGTTGCAGGCGGGATGCAGGACGAGACCCGCTGCCCGAAATGCGAAGAGATCCCCGAACAAAAAAACCGCCGCCTCGGGACAACGCCCAAGGCGGCGGGAACAAGCAGTGGGAGTCTCTTCCCCCGTACACTCCTACACTTACGTGCCGGCCGAGTAGTCGGTGGCGTAGTGCTCCTGCTCCTCCGAGAGCTTGTCGATCTGGATATCCATCGTGCGGAGCTTGACTTCCGCAATCTCGTCGTCCATGTCCTGCGGAATGTCGTAGACCTTCTCTTCAAGCATCTCGTCGGACTCGTGACGCTGCACGAGGTCGAGGTGAGCGCGGAACTGGTTGGCGAAGCTCATGTCCATGACCTCGCTCGGGTGCCCCTCCGCCGCGGCGAGGTTAATGAGTCGCCCATCCCCGAGAACGAAGACCTTCTCCCCGTTCTCCATCGTGTACTCGCGGTTGCTGTCGCGCACCATGCGGGTGTCGTTGGACAGCTCAGCCAGCTCTTCCAGGTTGAGCTCCACGTCGTAGTGGCCGGTGTTGGCCACGATCGCACCGTCCTTCATCTTCAGGAAGTGGCGCCCGCGGATGACATCCTTCATGCCGGTGGCCGTCACGAAGATATCGCCCTTCTCGGCGGCCTCGTCCATGCTCATGACCTGGTGGCCGTCAAGCGTAGCCTTCAGGGCCTTGGCCGGACGGACCTCGGTCACAATCGTGTTGGCGCCCATCCCCTTCGCACGGGTGGCGACGCCGCGGCCGCAGTGACCGTAGCCGGCGATGACGAAATTCTTGCCCGCCATCATTGTGCTGGTCGCACGCAGGATGCCGTCGATGGTGCTCTGTCCCGTGCCGTAGACGTTGTCGAAGTCCCACTTCGTCTCGGCGTCGTTGACGGCGTAGACCGGGTAGTCGAGCTCGCCGTCCTTGTCCATGGCCCGGAGGCGATGCACACCGGTCGTGGTCTCCTCACTCCCGCCGATGATGTGGTCCGTCATCTCCGAGTGATCGGAGTGGACGGTGAAGATGAGGTCCGCGCCGTCGTCGAGGGTCAGGTGCGGCGGGGTGTCGATGGTCCGCTCGATGCACCAGTAGAAGTCGTCGGTGTCGAGCCCATGCCAGGCGTAAATCTCAGCGCCGTTGTTGGCGAGCGCCGCAGCGATGTCGTCCTGCGTCGAGAGCGGATTACAACCGCTCCATGAAACCTCGGCACCACAAGCCTGGAGGGTTTCAACAAGCACCGCCGTCTCCTTCGTAACGTGGAGACAGCCGGCAATCTTGTAGCCCTCAAACGGCTTCGAGTCTGAGTATTCTTCGCGCAGTTCCATGAGAACGGGCATCCGGCTCTCGGCCCACTCAATGCGCTTGCGGCCTTTATCGGCAAGCCCCAAGTCCTTAACTTTGTATTGCCCTTCCTTGTGATCCATGTGCGTGCAAAACTTGATTCGATAAACGTATCGGCAGTCGTACTGCAGTCCCAAACGCCCTCAGTGTACGACGACGTGGATATTTCTGGGACCCGTACGCGAGATAGTCAGCGACTGCTACATAAACGGGTAGAAACGGTTTTTCACTTTGGGGTAAATTCGCCCTGATTCACCCATTGTGCACTCGTTGGTCGCTCCGAGGCTGCTTCCCCCTTACGTGAACGCCTCGAATCGAAGAGTGTCGCGCCTGCGTGCCGCCGTCGAACGTGTTTTTATCCCCTCACGATCACTCTCCCCCTGTTCGTGCCGAGACACCCTGAGGCACTACACGAAAACAAGAACCATGAGGGTATACATTAGGAGGGCCGCGCCCCCGGCCATCGCCGCCATAGGCAGCTGCGTGTACACGTGATCCATGAGATCCGCCCCTGTCGCCAGCGACGACAGCACTGTGGTGTCGGAGATCGGCGAACACTGATCCCCCAAAACCGCGCCTCCGATCACGGCCCCGAAGCAGAGCGTGATGAAGAACGGATCCGGCGCCACGCTCCACGCCAGCGGCATCGCCACCGGAAAGACGACCGCGTAGGTCCCCCACGAGGTGCCGGTCGAGAACGCGATGACGATGCACAAGATCAGCAACAGGCCCGGTAGCAGGACGGGCGGGAGCACGTCCCCCACCGCGGCCACCACGTAGTCGGCGGTCCCCACCGCGTCGGTGACCTCCTTCAGCGACACCGCCAGCGCCAGGATGAGCGCCCCAATGGTCACGCCCTTGCACCCATCGACGAACCCATCAATCACCGTCTGAAACTGCATCCCCTTCACGAGTGCCACCCCCATCCCCGCAAGCAACGCGAGCCCAAAGGCCTCCGCGACCAAAAGCAATGGCTCGGGATTTGCTCCCCCGGTCCAGCCCAAAACAAAGTAGGTGACAACGTACGGCCCGATCGCCACGCCGAGAAGTGTGCCAATCGGAGCCACGAAATCCACGAGGCCCGGTGCGTAGTCGGCCGGCACGTCCATCTCAGTCAGTTCATCCGCGGTGAGTGGAGTCGCTCCGTCGCGGTCGAGCTTGCCCGTGGTGCGCGCCCGCTCGATGGCGGCCCGCATCTTTGCGCCGGGCACCCACGGCAGCCACTCCCAGGCAAAGAGGAGCGTGATGAGCACCGCAAAGATCGCGTAGAAGTTGACCGGTAGCGCCGAAAAGAAGAACTGGATGCCGTCCTGCGCGGTCTCGAACAGAGGAATGGTCCCCACCACGAGGCCGCCTACGTAGATGGGCCACACGTTGAACGGAATGAGGGTGGCCGCCGGGGAGGCCGTTGAATCCACCACGTACGACAACTCCTCGTGCGACACGTCGTGCTCGTCCGCAACCGGCCGCGCCGTGGCCCCGGTGAGCACCGTCGAGATGGTGCCGCCCTGATGGAACACAAGCCCCATAAGCCAGGTGAAGAACTTTGCGGACCGGGGCCCCCGCACTACGTGTGTGCCCGCCCACTGGGCAAATCGCAGCGCTCCTCCCGTACGCGTCCAAAGGCCGATCAGCCCGCCGAGTGCCCACAGATACACCAGCAAAATCAGCGCAAAGTCCTTCGTCCCGAGGGCCGGAAGCAGAAAGGCGTCGATCAGATTCACCTTGCCCGCAATGAGCCCCCCCGCCGCGATGCCCAAAAAGAGGGCACTAATCACCTCCCGCATCCAGAACGCGAGAACGATCGCAATCAGGGGCGGGAGTAGCGACCACGCCCCGTAGTGGCCGTCCGTTTTCGGAAGCTCACCCGCAACCGTCACCGCCCCCGCCAGTGCTGCGAGGACGAGCCCCGCAACCAACCAACGGAGGGGAGACGATAACGATGGGGAGCCGTCGGGAGTGGACGACTCGTCCGCGTCGGATGTCTCTGAGGACGACGTGGGCATGGGGAATGCGAGTTGTGAGGACCGATCAGCACCAAAGAAGAAAATGTTGCCACGGTCGGCAACCACCAAAGAAAGCAACGTACTTCGGGATCAGTTCTTCCCTCTCTTGCACCGCGGAGCGGCCCCCCTTCTGATCTCCATGCCTGTCCGTCCCCTGCCGCGCTCGAAGACGACGCGATCAGATTGGCAGAATCGCGACGGATGCCCCACTCCTCACCGCTCTCCCTACAGGTTTGCCCGTGGGACCGGCAGGTCCAGCATCGTCTTCAGACCCGACGGCACGGTATCGAGGAGCGAGGCGGTGTTGACAAGTATGCCTACCGTGGCCGTATCCCCGAAAATACCGCCGTCCACCCGCAGGTCGATCGGCGGCGTTCCTTCCACCTGCACGGCATCATACGACTCCTCCGCGCCCAGGTACATCTGCAGGTCGAGGGACAACCGCTCCCGGCCCCCCACGACCCCGACCGCCGTTTGGTGAAGTCCCGCAATGCCCCCCTCTTCCACCGAGCAGTGCGGTGTCTCAACCGCACGGTCGGCCCGGACCGGCGCGATCGTCTCTCGCACGTCCGCCAGCGTCCACCCTAGCCCCCGGGCCACCATTCGCAGCGACTCCTGCAACCCGACGTGCCCAAGGGCGTCGTCTTTCGTCTTCGCCTCGAATTCCGCAGGTGCGCATCCCACGCCGATCTTCGTTTGCAGGGAGCCACGACGCTCCCCCGCGTCCACGACTCGCGCAACCCGAACCGCGTCGATGGACGTACATACGCCCGTCGCCGTGAGCGGAAGCGTGTCCATGGCGTAGCCTGGATTCACGCCGGTCCCGACGACCACAACCCCGGCGGCTCGGGCCCGCCGATCCAGGGCTTTTGCCCGCTCCGGATGCCGATCGTACGGATAGGCCAACTCTTCGGTTGAGGACACCACGTGGGCACCCGCCGCCACACAGGTCCGGAGCTGCTCGTCTACCACTGGCAGCGCCGAGGTGGTCGTGTGCAGCACCACATCCGGCCGTTGCTCGTGAAGCACGGCGGCGGGCCGGTCGGTCACCACGACGCCGGTCTCCGCCCGGTCGTCGTCCAGTAAGGTCGCCACGTCTCGCCCCACCATCTGCGGATCCACATCTACCGCTCCCACTAGCTCCATCTGTCCAGTCTTTGCCCGGTCAAGGACGGCCCCAGCGGTGGCCTGCCCAATCGGCCCAAGTCCGTACTGCACCACGCGAACCGGCGACTCCATATCACGATCGAGACTGACTGACACAGACCACAAGACCCTTTCCCGCCGTCCTCCCATCGTCGGCACCCGGACGGCACGCCCGCAGTGTCCGTTCCTCTACTGCCGATCATCACCCGCGATTTGGAGGATCGGAAGGCGGCCGGGTGCGTCCCCGATGGCTCTGCCGGACGATTGCATCTTACTGATACGTGAATAGGTTCTTAAAGACGATACCGACTGGTAGCGAACCGCGGTCCCCAACAGAATGAAAGAAAAAGTTTACCTACCTGTGCACGGATCAGTAAGTGCGGCTGCCGAAACCGACTCATCGGAGCCGAGAACGGGCTTCTCTGCTGCTCCCTTTCTCCCATTCCCCCACTCCTTACCGGCAAAATTGGATCGTCGCATGGCAAATGAGCCTCCAGCCTCCAATCAACGCTCTAACAGGCGGTTGCCCTGGTCCCAAGCGCCCCCGTGCAACGTTTCCGGACCCTCCCGCTTCAAACACTCGCGTTCCCAACCTTCCACGATTGCGACCCAGAGTTCAAACTCACCCCCCACCATGCACGAATACCCGATCGACGGCGAGCTGGACCTGCATACGTTTAATCCGTCCGACGTGGGCGACCTCGTCCCCGAATACGTCCGCGCCTGTCACGAAAAGGGCCTCACCGAGGTGCGCATCATCCACGGGAAAGGCACGGGCACGCTCCGTCGCCAGGTACGCAGCATTCTCGACGAGCACCCGCTGGTCCTCGACTACAACAAAGCAACCGACGCCAGCGGCTGGGGCGCTACGATCGCACAACTGACCCCGTCCGAGCCCGACGGAACCGATGAGCGAACGTCCCCGGCCCCGTAGCCTCAGAGGTCGAAGAGGACCCCGCCCTTCAGACTGAACAGCGTCGCCGTGTTTTCGGTGAAGACGGGCGACACCTGCGCCTCCGCAAACGGCTGTAAACTACCCACCTCGAACTCCGCCCCGAAGATGAAATTGAGGCCGATATCCGTACTACTGCCCGCGTTTTCAAAGCCAAACCGATAGACCCCGAGCCCGCCTCCAGCGTACGGATCAAACACCTGATTCACCACGCCGAACGAGAACAGGGCGTTGCCCGAAATCGAGACGAGACTGCCGGGATCGATGAAGTAGACATCAAACGTCGGGTTGATCGTAACGGGCAGGGCCGGGGTGTCGATGCGCGCATCGGCCCCAATGAAGAGGACGTCTGCATCGCCGAAGTCAGCTCCCAACCGCGGCCCGAGCCGGAAATCTGTCTGCGCCTGAGCGGGCGCGGTCCCCAACAGACCAACGACGAGGAAAAGAGTGGCGGCAAGAAGCGAAAAACGGGTCATAGGATTGTGTGGAACAGCAGAAGAGAACAATGCGAATGCAGGAACGGCGAACAGCACCCTCTCATTCAGAGCGCACGGGGCCTGAGATTTGGAATTGAACGTACCCTTCGAAAACTCGTCCTGAAATCCTCCTACATATAAACGACGGCGGATCGTACTTGCAAGAACCGGGCCCCGTCGTCACGGCAATGCATCTTGCTCTCTGGAGCCCCCGAGAGGAGAGGGACGGGCACGGCGTGACTGCCTCCATGCATCCATGCCTCCGCTCGTTTCGGGAACCCGGGCCGATCAACGGCAAAATCGCCGCCTACGTCCCCGGACATCTGCCAACATGCAATCGTCCTGCCCCCGTCGTCCTTTCCGTGCTCGTTTCTTGCGACGACCTTCTGTGTTCCTTCCCGCGCCGCCCCCGCCCCTGATGCGTATTTCCCTCCTGCGAACGGTCGTCCTTGTCGCTCTCCTGGTCGGTCTCTGCCGTCCGAGCCACGCCGCGACGCCGTCTCGTCCCGCCCCCCCCTCCGCTCCCCCCCTTCACGGGGTCGTGTGGGCCCCGCCCGCCCATCCGGGGCCGGCCCTCCGCGCCCTCAACGCCATGCACGATCACGGCGTCACGGCCATTCGCCTGGAGTCTTTTCCCCCTGCCGATACCGTCTGGAGCCGTGCCGATTCCCTGGGCCTGCGCCTCTTCGTGGATCTTCCCGTCTCTCCAGTCCCGGCCACTGATCTCGACGCGGCCCTCCGCGCCGCCCGGCCCTCGCTCCAAAAAATTCGCGGCCTCGCACAGGCCCATTCGTCCATTCACGCCGTGGGGCTGGCGGGTATCGACACCAGCGTCGAGGTCGCCTGCGGGCCCCTTAAGACGTGGACGCAACGGGTTCACAACGGCCGCCCGTCGCTCCGCACCTACTACGTCACTCCGTTCACGGCCGCCCAGGACCAGTGCCGGGACGCCATCGACCTCCCCCTCCTCGACACCAGAGGCCGCGACGCCCCCGTCGAGCGATGGCACCGCTGGCAATCGACGAACGGCCCCGTCGGACTCGGCGCCCTCGGCACCTGGACGCCAGCAGGCGCAACGCCCGGCCTCAACGTCCCCCATTCTCCGCAGCGGCAGGCCCGCCACCTCGAACGTGCCCTCCCTGCCCTGTTGGCTACCGGCGCCGCGGACGAGCCGCCCATCTTCGTCTATCGCTGGCAGGACACTCCCTCCGCCCTTCCCCCAACCCGCCACTACGGCCTCCACGACGAACGCGGCACGGCCCGACCCGCCGCCGAGGTCGTGAGCGGATTCTACACGGGCCGCCAGGAGGTCTTCGCGTTTCCGTCGGGTTCCGCCGCCTCATCCACGCCGGTCGGGGTCATCCTCCTCGCCTGGGTCCTCGTGGCCCTGCTCGGCGGCCTCTACGCCCGCAATCCCTTCGTCCGGCAGACCCTTTCTCGGTACTTCGCAGCGCACGGGTTCTACCGCGACGCCGTCCGGGAGGACCGCGACGTAGGACTGATCGAAAATCTCGTACTGCTCGGCGGGATCGGCCTCGCAGTCGGGCTCATGGGAACCCTCACGGCCCGCATTTCCGCCCCGCAGCCGGAAACGGCACTGATCCTGGAGGTTCTCCCGCCCGGCCTGCGGGCCGTCGTGGGCACAGGCCTAACGCACCCGAGCCTCACGGGCCTATTTGCGGGCGGACTCATCGTGCTTCTCCTCCTCGTCTGGAATGCCCTCCTGGTCCTGACCGCCCAGCTCAACGGCTCCTTCTCGCTGGCACAGGGCCTCATGCTCGTGACGTGGCCGTCGTGGCCGGCCCTAGCGGGCGTGCCGATCGCCCTGGTGGCCGCCGTCCATCCCCCCGTGTCCACCGGCCTGCTGGGGCTCGTTCTCCTGATCGGCGGGGGCGGAGCCCTCCTCGCCGTCACAACCCGCGTACTCCGCGACTACTGGATGGTCAGCGGCATATCGCTCGGGTGGACCCTGCTGATGCTGCTGCCCAGTCCCCTTTCCCTCACCCTCCTCGGGCTCGTCCTGCTCGCCACGACCTACGACCTTCCGATCAGCCTCCTCTGGCACCTCGCCACCCGCACCTAGTAGGCTTGCTTAGCTGAGCTATGCGGCACAACTGAACTGAGAGAAATCGCAGATCTCGTTGACGCCGCCGATCCGTGAATACGTTTCTGAACGTCAGTTTCGCTTTTCGCTGCGCACGGTCCTCAACAGATTGAAGAACGCCGTTCGCGCACATTCTCACGGATCGGTATTGCCGTCCGTGACTCCTGCGTGGAAAATGCTCTGGATCGCTGGCAGTCGGTAAACGCTGACGATTGTAGCGCTAGACGATCGGGACTCAAAACCGTCAGAGTAGTTGTGCAAGGTAACTAGTGCAGCTTCAACGGGTCCGTTGTGCAATCGAGATACCTCAAGCTGGAGCTTGGGGCAATAGCAAACTGCTTTCCCCAAAAGATCGTTTGAAGCTGCACTAGGATCCCACCGAAGTCCAGTGGCCGTACCCGTCGGCGGAATTCGCATTACGGAAGGCGACCTGCATCAGAGCTCACGAATCCCGTCCTTCCATTTTACCCCCACGGGTCCCTCGTTTGTCCGGGGCTTGACGGTCGACACTGCACTGCGGCAAAACGGCGAGAACGTCCCCCGGTCGCCCAGTCTCCCGATCTCCTTGTCTCTTCCCAACCCCGTCAGAGCGCCCACGTCACCATCTCCGGGTAGATCATAATGAGGACGAGCCCGATCACCTGAATGGCAATGAACGGAACGGCCCCCCGGTAAATCTCCGTCGTGTCCACCTCGTCGGGCGCCACACCCCGCAGGTAGAACAGCGCAAACCCGAAGGGCGGCGTCAGGAACGAGGTCTGCAGGTTCATCCCCACCATGACGCCGAACCACACGAGCGCCGCACTCGCCGTGGCCCCAAACTCAGGCGGCAGCAGCTCGGCCGCCGGCACCTTGAGGAGCGGAATAATGATGAACGCGATCTCGAAGAAGTCGATGAAAAAGCCCAGGATGAAGACCGCGAGGTTGGCCACAATCAGAAACCCGATCACCCCACCCGGGAGATTTGTGAGCAGATCTTCAATCCAGAAGTCTCCCCCGAGCCCCCGAAAGACGAGCGAGAACGCCGTCGATCCGACGAGCAGGAACATCACCATGGACGTCAGCTTCATCGTCTCGTCCATGGTATCCCGCATCGCATCGAGCGAGAGCCGTCCGTTGACCCCGGCAAGAGCGATGGCCCCGACCGCCCCCAGAGCTCCTGCCTCCGTCGGGGTCGCAATGCCCTTGAAGATGCTTCCCAGCACCAGTACAATCAGCAACAGCGGCGGCAGCATCACGAGCAGCACCCGCCGCAACAGATGGCTCAACGCAATGTCGCGCGCCTTCTCCGGCAGCGCCGGCGCACTCTCCGGGTCGAAGACCGCAACGCCCGCCGCGTAGAGGCCGTACAGCCCCGCCAGCAAGATACCCGGCACGAGCGCGCCGATGAACAGATCGCCCACGCTGATGCCCAGCTGGTCGGCCAGCACAATCAGCACGATGCTCGGCGGGATGATCTGGCCGAGCGTCCCCGACGCCGTAATCACGCCGGCCGACAACTCTTTTGAGTACCCATACTTCAGCATCACCGGCATCGAGATAAGGCCCATGGCCACGACGGAGGCCCCCACCACGCCCGTGGCCGCCGCCAGCAGGGCCCCGACGAACACGACAGCAACCGCCAGTCCGCCCCGCACGGTCCCGAACAGCTGACCGATGGTGGTCAGTAAGTCCTCCGCGAGGCCCGATTTCTCCAGCATGGTGCCCATGAAGATGAAGAAGGGCACCGCCAGCAGGATGAAGTTGGACATGACCCCGAAGATTCGGGACGGCATCGCCTGCAGGAGCGACCAGCTCATCGTTCCGACCTCCACCCCGATGCCTGCAAAAATCAGGGCCGTTCCTCCCAGCGAAAAGGCCACCGGGTAGCCGGAGAAAATCAACAGCAGGGCGCCGGCAAACATCAGCGGCGCAAGCAATTCAGGGCTCATACCGATCCGTTCATCCTGTTGAACATGCGCAGCGCTTCAGGCAAAGAGCGCGGTCATCCAATTCGGGGCCGCGCGTCGTCGTCATACTCGTCTCCAAGATCGACTCCCTGGAGAACGGCCACCTCTCGAATCAAGATCGCCACTCCTTGTAGCATGACGAGGAGCAGAGCCAGGGGAATCACAGTCTTGATGGGATAGCGAGGAAGCCCCCCCGGATCCGGCGAGCCTTCCAGGATGGCCCAGGAGTTCGTCACAAACGGGATCGACATCCACAAAATCAACGCGCAAAACGGGAGGAGAAAAAGCACGGTGCCGAGGATATTCACCCACGCCTTCCCGCGACGCGACAGCTGCGTGTACAGCACGTCCACCCGAACGTGCGCGTCCTGCTTTAGCGTGTAGGCGGCCCCCAGCAAAAAGACGAGACTGAAGAGGTACCACTGCAGCTCGATCCACATGTTGGAGCTCAGGCCGAGGCCCGTATATCGGTCGAAATACCGGGCAACGGCATTGAAGGCACCCACGGCCACCATGCCCAGCGTCAACCAGTACAGCGCGCGGCCCGACCAGTCACTGAAGCGGTCGATGCGGCGGGCCCATTCCAACCAGCAATCCATACGACGATGTGTTCAATTTCAGACGCAGGTGGATCCGCGCCCAAGAGTACGGGACGGACGCCGCATCCTCAAACGCTGCCCCCAGTGCGGTAGTGCAATCGCATGTTGGAGCGCTGTTCGGACTGCGGAAGCTCATTTGCCCTCCATTTTCGATTCTGCCGAAAAAAACGGGGGAAAGGGAGAGCGGGAGAGAAGGCTTTCCGCCTGCAGTGAGCGGTGTTAGACAGTCAACCCTAGCTACCGGACAGTTTTCAATTTCAGGGTTCGGGCACCGAAAAAATCTCTGGCGACCACGCTGATATTTCTTTCGAAGACGCTATTTACAGGTCGAACTGCCAATGAATGCCCCGACGATTTCCCGATTCCCCAACGTCGCACCGACAGCTGTCGTGTGCCTATCCAATCGCAGGTCAGATAGACCTGACCATCTAGATGGCCTCGCTCAGAGGCTGGAGTGACGGCTGGGGAAGATTTTTCGGTGCCCTGAGCAAACTGTCCGGTAAGTAGCAGTCAACCTTAAGATACGATCGTCCTGCCTCAGTGCGATCATCCGTTCAGCTTTTATCAAGAGCGAATCCACTCATCTGTCCCTTCCCGTCGTTTGTGATACCAACTCCGCAGTGGAGCTCAGCTACAAAGCATAATCGGAGATCATGCGGCTCCGTTGGGTATGTGAGTATGGGAGCAGTGCCCAACTACCATCGGGGTATGTGTTTGGAGCTCAAAAGCTTACATTCATGACTTCCCATCCCCCCTCCCGAACTTTACGGCCGGATTTGGAACGAGTGCGTAGGTCGGAGAAGTTGCCCCCGACCTCCGCGCTTGCTCATCAATCACGGCAAGATGTGATTGTCGGGACTGCTCTCCGACCCTCGTGCGAAAGGAAACACGCGCATGCCGGAAAAAGCGGCACACGCGTGCGACGTTCTTTTGCAATGTTTCGATCCCCGCCCGGGAGGATTATATCTTGCTCTATGATGAACAGGAAAGCACCGGCGCACAGCGTCCGTGCCTCCGTGCCTCCAGGCGTCCGTTCATCCCAGGCAGATTGGTTGATGAACCGCAGAAGCACCTCCTGCTTGCTCGAACGCGTTCGTACGCTTGCCCTGTCCCCTGCTACGCACTCCGTTCCAGCGCCTGATCCAGATCGGCGGCGATGTCTTCCGGCGCCTCCAGTCCCACGGAGACGCGCACGAGGCCGGGCAGAATGCCGATCCCTCGCCGCTCTTCCTCGCTCAGCTTGCTGTGCGTCGTGCTGGCCGGGTGGGTCGCAATGGTGCGCGAGTCCCCCAGATTCGCCGTGAGGGAGCACATTTCGAGAGCATCGAGGAAGTCGGCCCCGCGCTCGATACCGCCCTCGACGGCAAAGCTGAGTACTCCGCCGCCGCCCGACATCTGCTTCTGCGCGAGGTCGTACTGCGGGTGCGATTCCAAGAACGGATAGCGCACGATCTTCACGTCGTCCCGCTCCTCCAGGTGCCGCGCAATGGCCAGCGCGCTGTCGCTGTGCTTCTTCATCCGCACGTCCAGCGTCTCCAGGCTCTTGCTGAACATCCACGCGTTGAAGGGCGAGAGCGCCGGGCCGCTGTGCCGGGCAAAACTCTGAATCGGCTCCATGTACTCCTCCGTTCCTACGACCACACCACCGACGCCGCGGCCCTGGCCGTCGATGTACTTGGTGGCGGAGTGGATCACGAGGTCGGCCCCGTAGCGCGCCGGCTTCTGGAGGGCCGGGGAGGCAAAGCAGTTGTCAACGATGTAGATAAGATCGTGGCGGTCGCAAAACTCCCCCATCCACTCCAGGTCGATGAGGTCGACCGTGGGATTGGACGGGGTCTCCACATACACGAGCTTCGTGTCGTCCGTCACCAGGTCGTCCCACTCCTCCAGATTGTTGAGATCCCCGTAGGTATGACTGATGCCCCACTTCGGGAAGACCTGTGTGAACAACTTGTGGGTCGACCCGAAGATGTAGCGCGACGACAGCACCTCATCGCCCGTTCCCAGCAGCGCCGCGAACGTCGTGAAGACGGCCGCCATGCCGGACGCCGTTCCCAGTCCCTCGGGCAACTCCTCCAGGGCGCAGATCTTCTCCTCAAACTCCTCGACGTTCGGGTTGGTAAAGCGGGAGTAGATGTTGCCCTCCTCCTCGTCGGCAAAAAGGGCCCGCGCCTGCTCGGAGTCGTTAAACGTGAAGCTCGACGTCAGATACATGGGCACAGCGTGCTCCCGCTGGCCCGACTGCTCGACCTGCGTACGAATACAGGCCGTGTCGTCATTCGAACTGTCGGGTGTGTCCATCGTATTCGGTGCCGTTGACAGTAAAGGCGTACGAAATCTCAGCGGTCTTCTCCAGCATCCGCGACACGGAGCAGTACTTGTCGAGGCTCAGCTCGATGGCCCGCCGCATCTTCTCCGGCTCCACGTCGCCCTTCACGGTGTAGTGGACATGCAGGTGCGTAAACACCGCCGGGACCTCGTCGGTCGCCCGCTCAGCGTCCACGTTCACATCGTAGCGATCAACCGTCTGCCGCTGCTTCTCCAGGATGTTCAAAATGTCGACGCTACTACAGCTGCCAAGCCCCAGCGCTACCATTTCCATCGGACTCACGCCCTCCAGTTCATCGGCGGACGCAACCATAAAGTCATATCCGGACCCATTCCGGGCCTGAAACTGAATCTCGTCGTCAACCTGCTGGAGCTGAACGTTCATTCGGATCGTACCGATACGTGAAAAAGGAGCTGAAGTCCGTTTCCATTTCGGCTGCACGCGATTCCTCCCAACCCAGAGGGGTGGGCCTACACTTTCACTTCAATGTCGTCGTTCTCAACGCGAAGGTCGTAGGTGTTCACGGCCTCAACGGCGGGAGGAGCGGCGGGCTCGCCGGTATCCAGGTCGAACTCGGCCCCGTGCAGTGGGCAGGTAATCGTGTCGTCCGAGAGCTCGCCGTCGCAGAGCGAACCGCCCTGATGCGTACAGCGACTATCGAAGGCGGCGTAGCCCCCGTCGCGTTCGACGAGTACAACCGTGTTCTCATTCACATCCACGCAGTGAATGGTTCCCTCCTTCACCTCGTCGGTGGTCGCAACCGAGACGAACGTCCGGTCCTCCTCTTCCTCGTCCTCCTCCCCGAGATACTCGTTCCGGGTGTACTGGTGCAAGTCGCGGAGCTCAGGGGGTAGGACCTCTTCGTCCCGCTCCGGTGCATAGGCCTGCACTGTCTTCGCGTCGACCTCCCGGAGAAACTTGCTCTGAATGTCCTCCGCAATAGTGGCCGGCTCCTCCTCACAGGCCAGTTGCTTGACGATGTATCGTTCGATTTGAAAAGGAAGCGTCGGCATATCAGTCATTGGTCAGATTGAACGTTAAAGTAGATGCTCAAACGCCTCGGCGGTACCGATACGTGAATAAATTTGTAAACTCCGTGTCCTGCGTCCGGCTGCACGCGGTCTGCAACTTTCGGGGAGGATGGGGGACGTACTTTCCCGCGGATCGGGATGTCCGATAGGCCTCTCTTTGCAATAACAGAACTTGAAATGGCGTACGTCTCTCTGGTCGGACTGTCGGAGATCGTAATTGCGGCTTTCCGGACACGGTCAATTCGCGTCGGCGTGCCCCAGATCCGTGTCCGGCGCCACCGCGTCTCGCACACGCTGCTTCAGCTCCTTCGGCTGCGGGAACCGTTCCTCCTCTTCTCGGGACCAGACCAGGGTCCCGTCCACGCGAATGTCGAAGGTGCCGCCCGTCGCCGGGACGAGCGCGACCTCTCCGACGGAATCCTCAAGGCTGGCGAGCACTTCCTGCGCCATCCAGGCCGCACGGGCCGTCCAGTTGCACTGGTAGCAAAATGTAATTTCGACTCGGGGCGCGTACGACATTCAAATTGAGAGGCTGTATTCAACAGAAAAAACCGCTCCGGGCCGTTCTGCCCGGAGCGGTTCGAACTCAACAGTCGTTACGCGTTCGGGTCTTCGCCCTGCTCGATGGGCACACCCACGATGTTGCCCCACTCCGTCCAGGAACCGTCGTAGTTCCGAACGTTGGGGTGCCCCAGCAGCTGAGACAGCACGAACCAGCTGTGGCTGGAGCGCTCACCAATCCGGCAGTAGGCAATCGTCTCCTTGTCCGGCGTGATGCCGCGCTCCTCGTAGATGTCCTTCAGCTCGTCGGTGGTCTTGAAGGTACCGTCCTCGTTGACCGCTTCGCTCCAGCTGATGTTGTGGGCCCCCGGAATGTGTCCGCCGCGCTGCGCGCCCTCGTTCAGGCCTTCGGGGCCGAGCTTCTCGCCGCTGAATTCCTCTGGCGAGCGCACGTCCACGAGCTCCAGGTCCTCACGGTCGAGGTTCTGCTGGACATAGCCGGAGAAGGCGCGGATCGACTTGTCCGGCGCCTCGGCCGTCCAGTTGCCGGAGTCGTAGTCGGGCTCGTCGTGCGACAGCTCGCGGTCCTCGGCGAGCCACTTCTTCCGGCCGCCGTTGAGAATTTTGGTGTCCTCGTGGCCGTAGTACTTCATCTGCCAGAAGGCCCAGGTGGCGAACCAGTTGTCATTGTCGCCATAGAGAACGACTGTGGTGTCGTTGTTGATGCCGGACTCTTGAAGCAGCTCTTCAAAGTCCTCCTTGGACGCGAGGTCGCGCGTCTGAGTGTCGGCCAGTTGCGTTTCCCAGTTCCATCCAACGGCGCCTGGAATGTGACCGTCGTCGTAGGCAGACGTATCCACGTCAACCTCAACAAAGCGCACATCGTCGTCGTCAAGGTGATCGGTCGCCCAGTCGGTCGAGACCAGTACGTCCGGATTTGCGTAGTCACTCATAGGTTGTCTTCGGTCGTCTTGTGAGAGGGTGATTGATGGGTGCTACTCAATGTCCGACGGTGAATGTCACCGTACGGACGGAACTACTCGATACTGAGAATACAAGTGAGGGACCGTTAGGCTGGCTGCTGGAAGTATTCAGGGGCATACTCGGCCATGCCCTGCACCAGAATGCGCAGCTTGGGCCGCTCCGGCTCAAAGTGCACCGGCAGGTCGTGATCCTCCAACTGCTCGGATGTGACCGGCCCCACAGACGCGACCATTGCGTCCTCGTGCAGGGCCGTGCGAAGTGCATCTTCCCAGCCTTCTTCGCGGGCCACCTGCAACATATGCACCACCTGCTGGCGGCTCGTGAAGAGGGCAATCTGCGCCTCGCCCCCGATGAGCGCCCGGATGCCATTTTTGAGCGGCTGCAGGTCGGCCGGAAGCTCCCAGCGGTAGATGGGCACGCGGGTGAGCTCGGCGCCTTCCGACCGCAGTGCCTCATTCAATTCCTCGTTGGGCTGCCCGTACTCGTTGATTGCAATATGCTTGCCGTCGAGGGGCGCCGTCTGTGGGTCCGATGTCAGCGTCTCCAACACCTGGCGCCAGGAGTTCGGCTCCGGCGCCTTCACGTCGATTGACACGTCGTGGTCGGCCAGTGCCCCGCCGGGCTTTGGGCTCCGCGACACCACCACAGCCTCGGCCAGTGCCTCGCGAATCTCATCGAGGTCGTACCGGGTTTGCAGCGTGTCGAACACCATGTTGGTGCCGACGGCCGTGTTGAAGTAGACGAGGTCGAACTCTCCGTCGAACAGGGCCTCCGCAAAGTCGAACACGGCGTCGTGCTCGTCGAGGGGGGCTTCCTGCATTGACGGGGCAGGCAGCGCCTCGCCCCCGTACTTCTCAATGAGGTCGGCAGTCGTGCCGGACATCCGGCTTTCGAAGCCGACGACGGTGAATCCTTCTAGCGGCGTGTCACTCATAATAGATCAGGAGGGTTGTAATAGATCAGGAGGGTTGTATGCGGAGTTGCCGGAAAAGGCAGGGCGGGTGCCAATCGTTGAACGAATATACGTGACTGTAGGACGCTTACTCGTCGACCGTCCAGGTGTCACTCCCTTTCAGAAGGCCCTCAAGGTCACTCGGCTCATCCTCAGCTATGGCCTGGTCCACCTGGTCCTGCACCATTTGCTCGTAGGTCGGGCGGTCTTCCTGGTAGATGATGCCAAAGGGCCGCGGCAGGTCCGGCTCCCAGAACAGCTCCCCGAGGATACGAGCGAGGTTCGAGCTCGTCACGTCGTGCTCGTGCACGTCGTCGATGCCGTACTCTCCGTCTTCGAGCGAAATCACCTCGGGCTCCAGGCTCACCGGATCGATGCGAATCCCCTTCCGTCCGTTATCGAACGTGAGCGGCTCGCCGTCCTCCAGCTGCAACGTGCGGAGCGCCTTCGAGTCCTTGTCGGTGAATTCCGCAAAGGCCCCGTCGTTGAAGACGTGGCAGTTCTGGTAGATCTCGATGAAGGCCGTCCCTTCATGGCCGTGCGCCGCCTTCATCATGTCGGTCATGTGGGTCGGATCCTGGTCGGCCGTCCGCGCCACAAACGAGGCGTCCGCCCCGAGCGCAAAGCCAACTGGGTTGACGGGCCGGTCCACCGATCCGTGCGGCGTGCTCTTCGTCACCTTGCCCTGCTCGGAGGTCGGGCTGTACTGCCCCTTCGTGAGCCCGTAGATCTCGTTGTTGAAGAGCAGAATCTGGGTATCCAGGTTGCGCCGCAGGATGTGGAGCATGTGGTTGCCCCCGATGGAGAGCCCGTCGCCGTCTCCAGTCACGATCCACACGTCCAGCTCCGGATTCGAGGTCTTCAGTCCGGTAGCAAACGTCGGGGCACGCCCGTGGATGGAGTGCACGCCGTACGTGTTCATGTAGTACGGAAACCGGCCGGCGCACCCGATGCCGCTCACGAAGACGACGTTTTCTTTGTCCACGTCGAGCTCCGGCAGCACGCGCTGCACCTGGGCGAGGACCACGTAGTCGCCACAGCCCGGGCACCACCGCACTTCCTGGTCGGTCTGGAAGTCCTTGCGGGTCAGCTCCGGCTCCTCGGCCGTGGCGCCGTCGCCGCCGAAGCCCGGCGGCAGCGTCGGCTCGGCGGTGTCGTCGCCGTCGGGCCCCGCAGGGGTCTTCGCCCCGGGCGGTCCCGCGGGCTTCGTAGTGCCGTTGCCGTCGTCGTCGCCATCGGCCAGGCCGGGCGGCAGATCGGGCTTCTTCGTGCCGTCGTCGGCGGCCTCATTCTCGGCATCGTCGCCGCCGGCCGCGAGGCTGGGCGGAAGGTCCGGCTTCTTGGTTCCGTCGGAATTGTCGGCGTTGCTCATGAATCCAGGCAAATTGCTTTAATCAGGGTGGGGGCACACCGGCGGTGTGCCCGTACTCGAATTTCATTGGGGGCCCCCGTCTCTCAGGACGAGGCACTCGGAAATCAGGAGGCCCGGTCAGGTATCCCAGGTGAGGATGTTCTGCTCAGATTTCTCCTCGTCCTGCCATTCGTCGGCATCATCGGGGGCGTCTTTCTCCTCCGTGATGTTGTAGCCCATCTCCTTCCACTGCCGCGAGAGGTAGTCATTCCACTGATAGTAGTGCTCGTACTCCTCCGGCACCTCGTCGTCGGCATAAATGGCTTCCACCGGACACGTCGGTACGCAGGCGTTGCAGTCGATGCACTCGTCCGGGTGGATGGCGAGGAAATTCGGGCCCTCGTAAAAGCAATCCACCGGACAGACCTCCACGCAGTCGGTGTACTTGCAGTTGATGCAGGGCTCAGTGACGATATAGGTCATAACGGAATCGTGCTAAGGCAACAGGGTTGGCGTTACGCAGGAATCAGGGACCGGGCCGCGTCCACGACCTCGCGGGCTTGCAGGGGCTGTCCCTGAATCTTGTTGAGGCCCTCGAACGGCCGGGCGTACCGGTCGCGGAGGACGCGCAGGAGCTGCCCGTTGTTGAGTTCCGGCACCAGCACGCGGTCGAACCGGGCCACGATCTCGTCGAGGTCGGCCGGTAGCGGACTCAGGTGCCGCAGGTGGACGCTGCTGGCCGCGTCGCCCTCGGCCTGCATGCGGTTGACGGCGGTGTCGATGGCCCCCTTCGTGGAGCCCCATCCAATGACGAGCACGTCGCCGGACTCCGGCCCGTTGATCTCCGTGGACGGGATGTCCTGCGTGATGCGCTGAACTTTCTCCGCGCGAATCTCGGTCATCTTCTGATGGTTCTCGGGGTCGTAGCTTACATGCCCCGTTTCGTGCTCCTTCTCCAGACCGCCGATCTGGTGCTCGAGGTCCGGCGTGCCGGGCACCGCCCAGCCGCGCGAGAGCGTCTCGTCGTCGCGGACGTACGGCTGGAAAATCTCGCGCCCTTCCCCATCGACGCCGTTCGTCTCGCTGGCAAACTCCACGTCGATCTCCGGCAGGTCCGACGGGTCGGGCACGCGCCACGGCTCGGCGCCCTGCCCCAGATAGCCGTCCGCCATGATGAAGACTGGCGTCATGTACTTCGTGGCGATCTTGGCCGCCTCGAACGCCACCTCGAAGCAGTCCGACGGCGAGTGCGGAGCGAGAATCGCCGCCGGGGCGTCGCCGTTGCGCCCGTAAAGGGCCTGCAGCAGGTCGCTCTGCTCCGGCTTCGTCGGCAGGCCGGTCGAGGGCCCCCCGCGCTGCATGTTGATCACAATGAGCGGCAGCTCGGTGATGACCCCGAGCCCGATGGCCTCCGTCTTGAGCGCCACGCCGGGCCCGCTGGTGGCCGTCACGCCAATCTTGCCTCCAAAGGAGGCACCAAGGGCCGACGTCACCGCCGCAATCTCGTCCTCAGCCTGTACCGTCTTGACGCCGAACTGCTTGTGGTTGGTCATCTCGTGCAGAATGTCGGACGCGGGCGTGATTGGGTACGACGAGTAGTACACGTCGAGCCCACTTTTCTCGCCCGCCGACACGAGCCCCAGCGACAGCGCCTCCGCCCCCGTAATCGTGCGGTAGGTGCCCTCCGGCAGTTCCGCCTCGCGCACCTCGTACCGGGTGACGAAGAGGTCGGCCGTCTCCCCAAAGTGATATCCCTTCTTCAGCACGTGCAGGTTGGCCTCCAGGATGTCCGGCTTGTCCTCAAACTTCTTCCGAATCCACTTGATGGCCGGGGCCAGCGGGCGCGAGTACAGCCAGGACGCCAGGCCGAGCGCGAACATGTTCTTCGCTCGGTCCTTCTGGTCCTGTTTGAGAGGATGATCCTCCAGCGCCGTCCGCGTGATGCGGGTCAACTCGATCGGAAAGACCTGATACTCGTCCAGCGACCCGTCCTCCAGCGGGTTCGAGTCGTAGCCCGCCTTGTTGAGGTTGCGGTCCGTAAAGGCGTTTTCGTTCGTGATGATGGTGCCGCCGGGCGCCACGC
Source organism: Bacteroidetes bacterium SW_9_63_38 (assembly GCA_003022435.1). GTDB lineage: Bacteria > Bacteroidota > Rhodothermia > Rhodothermales > Salinibacteraceae > Salinibacter. The sequence continues at coordinate 52,491 of PXUA01000009.1, forward strand.
GATCGCCGTGCACCCTAAGGGCCGCCGGGTTCATGGCAACGAGCATGTCCACCTCTTCGCCGGGCGTGCGCACCTCGCCCGCGCCGAACTGAATCTGAAAGGCACTCACGCCAAACGTCGTCCCCGCCGGCGCACGGATTTCCGCCGGATAGTCCGGCAGCGTCGCCAGATCGTTTTTCGCATGCGCCGTGGCCCGGGTAAACTGGTTTCCGGTCAGCTGCATGCCGTCGCCCGAGTCGCCCGCAAACAGCACGGTGGCGTCAGGGACCGCTTCGGGCTCCGTAGCCTCTTCTTCGTCGAGTACAGGAAGGTCGAGTTCCATTTGGTCAGGTCGGCCTAATTACAAGTTGCAGAATATCGTTCGTCCGCGGGGTTAGGAGTCGGCGGGCACCGCTTCGTCTCGCTCCTCGGCCCAGCCGTCGAGCGCCGCCGCCACATCCGCTCCGACGATCGACTGGACCCGGGTCTGCGCCTCGGCGTAGCGCTCATTCCGAAGCAGGTCCAGGAGGTCCGAGTCCACGAGCTGGTACCAGCGGTCGCGCCGCGTCTCGAAGTCGTCCACCTGGGCCTGCATCGGCTCGCGGAGGGCGTCCATCATCTCCAGAAACGCCTCGTACTCCGGCCCAAACCGGTCGGCCATCTGCTCGCGGAGCCGCACCGACACGGTGGGCGCCGCGCCGGAGGTTGAGATCGACACAACGAGCGGCCCGCGCCGAATACAGGCCCCGTTGGCAAACGTGGAGTGCTCGTCGTCGCCCGTCGTGTTGACGAGAACGTTGCGCTCCTGCGCCTCGGCCCACACCTCATCGACGACGGCACCGGACGCCGTCACGATCACGAGGGCCGCCCCCTCCAGATCGCCGGGCTCATAGGACCGTTCGACCCAGTCGATCCGGCCGTCGTGGGCCCACTCCCGGAGCGTCGCGGGCGGATCCGGCGCAATCAGCGTCACACGGGCGTCGGCGTCAAGGAGGCCTTCGACCTTGCGTTCAGCGGCTGGCCCGGACCCTACAACGAACGCGCGCTGCTCGTCGAGGTTGGTTATGTAGACGGGATAGGACGTCATTTTTACTCGGCAGGCTCGGGTTCAAGGTGAAGACCACATTCTTTCTTGTCGGTGTCGGACCAGCGTCCGGCCCGCGGATCGTCCGCCTCTTCTTCTTCCACGCGATCAGTACAGGGCATACAGCCGATGCTCGGGTATCCTTCGTTATGCAGCGGATTGTACGGGAGGTTATGCCGATCAATGTGATTCCAGATGTCGTCCTCCGTCCAGTCGGCCAGCGGGTTCACCTTCACCACCTCGTTGGCGTCGCTCCACTCGACGTATTCCGCGTCTGCCCGAGTTGGCGACTGGTCGCGCCGAATGGCGGTCAGCCACGCGCTTTTGTCGGCGAGATACTGGCGAAGGGGCTTTACCTTCCGCAGGAAGCAACACTTGTCCGGGTTGTCTTCCCAGAGCTTTTCCCCGTGCTCCTCTGCCTGGTCATCGAGTGAGAGGCCTGAGTGCACGCGTACAATGTTGAGGTCGAACCGCGCCGTCAGCCGGTCCCGGAGATTATAAGTCTCCGGAAAGAGCACGTCGGTGTCGAGGTAGAACACCGTCGCTCCCGGCTGCACCCGCTCCAGAAAGTGCATCAGCACCACCCCGGACGCCCCGAATCCCGATCCCATTACGGCAGTCTCCATCTCGAACGCGTCGAAAACCCATTCGAGGGGTGCCTGCGGCGGCCGCGGCTCGAAGCGAGCGTTCAGCGCCGCGAAGTCCTCGTCGGTCCAGTTGTTCGTCGATACGGACATGAGAGTACGCGGAAAGTCGATTAGGCAGTAAAGGCAGGAGTCGGAAGCACCGGGACCCGCTCGGACGCCCGGTCCTCGCGGTCGATTTCTTCCTGTGTCGGAAAATTCTGCCCCTCCTCTCCCGAGGCCTGGAACCAGTCGAGAACGCCGCCCCACTGCGCCACTTCTCCAATAACAATCGTGACGGGCGGCTCCAGCGGCGCGAGTTGTCCGGCAATCGTGTCGAGCGTCCCACGGACAACCTGCTGGTCGTCGGTCGTGCCCGAGGAGACAACCGCCACGGGTGTGTCCGACGTCCGGCCCTCCTCGATCAGGTTCGCGGCAATCTGAGGAAGCCGTCGCAGCCCCATCAGAACGACCAGCGTGTCGACGGTCGTCAGGTGCTCCCAGTCCAGGGCCGTGTCGTCCATCGCGATGGTATGGCCCGTCACAACGGTGAACGCCCGCGATCGACCGCGATGCGTCACCGGAATGCCGGCGTACGCAGGCACCCCGGTGGCACTCGAAATCCCCGGTACCACCTCAAAGGGAACCCCGGACTCGCGCAGGTGGTGGGCTTCTTCGCCCCCGCGCCCGAACACGAAGGGATCGCCCCCCTTCAGTCGCACGACGGTGTTGCCCCGGCGCGCCTTCGTGGCTAGCAACGCGTTGATTTCTGCTTGCAGGACCTTGTGCTCGCCCGGTGCCTTGCCGACGAAATACAGGTCGGCATCGGCATCTGCTTCGCGGACAAGGTCCCTGTGCACAAGCCGATCGTACACGACCGCGTCGGCCTCGCGGAGAAGCCGTTGCCCCTTCACGGTAATCAACTCCGGATCCCCCGGCCCCGCCCCCACTAAGTACACCGTGCCCGGCGTCGTGCTAGTGTGATCCATTGACGGCATATCCGTTTTGGGTGAGCGATTCGAGCGTATCGAAGCCGATGCGGTCGAAGAAGTCGCCCACCGGCTCTTTTCCGTCGCGCTTGTCGGCGTACACGCGGAGCAGACTCCGCACCGTGGGCACGATCTCGTCGATGTCCACCAGGCCCTGGAACGGCTCGTTCAGACGTGAGCCGTCGAGCCGACCGCCGAGATAAATCTTGTACTTGTGGAGCGACTCGCCGACAATGCCGATGTCGGCCACGTAGGGCCGCGAGCACCCATTCGGGCACCCGGTCATCCGGATGGACGGCTTCACGTCGTCGAGGCCCAGGGCGCTCATCTCTGCCTCGATCTCGTCGATGATCTTCGGGAAGACACGCTCCGACTCCGTCAGCGCCAGTCCGCAACTCGGCAGCGCCGGGCAGGCCATCGAGTACTTCTGGGTGTTGGAAAGCTCATCGGGCAGCACCACGCCGTGGTCGTGAAGGATGTTCTCGACCGTCTCTTTGTCCTCCTCATGCAGGTGCGTGAGGAGGAGGTCGTGATTCGGCGTCAGGCGCACGCCCGGCTCCAACTGCTCCACGATGGTGCGGAGCGCAGTCTTAAGCTGGAAGTCCTTCTCGTCCTTGATGCGGCCGTTCTCGACGGAAATGCCGTAGAAGTAGTGGCCGTCGCCCTGCTCATTCCAGCCCTCGTGCAGGTCGAGCTCCGGATCGGGCACATCGCGCCAGTCGTCCAGCCGACGCCCGAAGCGGTCTTCCACCTTGTCGTGGAATTTCTCCAGGCCCCAATCGTCGATGAGGTACTTCATGCGGGCGCGCATCCGGTCTTTCCGATTCCCGTGGTCGCGCTGAATCTTGAGGATGCTCGTGATCAGCTCGAGTGCATCCTCCTTCGGCACGTAGCCGAGCCGATCGGCGAGGCGGGGGAAGGTCTTCGGCTTGTTGTGGGTGTTGCCGAGCCCGCCGCCCACCACGATATTGAAGCCCTGAAGCTCATCGTCCTCGGCGACGGCAATCAGGCCCACGTCATGGGTGAACACGTCGACGCAGTTGTCGCCCGGAGCGGCGAAGCCGATCTTGAACTTCCGCGGCAGGTAGGCCTTGCCGTAGAGCGGTTCCAGGTCCTCCCCGCGCTCCTTCCGGCCGTCGTAGATCTTCTCGATGGTCTCGACGCTTTTCTCCTCGTCGTCGTACTCCTTGAGCCACACGTCGTGGTAGGCCGGCGTGTCCGGCGTCGTAATCTCGGCAATTTCCTCGGCGTACTCCTGAATCTCGTGCCGCAGCGGCTCGTCGATTGGCGCCGGGCAGCACATCGTGTTGCGCACCACGTCGCCGCAGGCACCGAGCGTGGTCACCATCGCCTCGTTGAGTTCCCGCAGGGACTGCTTCAGGTCGTCCTTCACGACGCCGTGCAGCTGAATGCCCTGGCGCGTGGTGATGCGGATGGTGCCGATGCCGTACTCGTCGGCGAGCCGGTCGTGGACCAGATACTGATCGGCCGTCAGCTTGCCGCCCGGCAGGCTCGACCGCACGAAGAAGTAGTAGTGCTTGTCGTCGAGCTCCTTGCGGAGGTCCCGGTCGTCCTGTTGGTAGATGCCGCAGTGCTTCAAAACCTCCTTCTGCTCCTCCAGGAAGTGGTCGGTGTCCTCGGCCAGCTTCTCGGGAATGCCGGAGTAGAGGTACTCACTTTCTTCCTTATGGATTTCCGTATCAGTGACATCCGGCCCGTCGTCCGGCGTCGGGCTATACCCCGGCGGAAGCGACGCGCCGTCGCCGCCGCCCGGCGGTCCCGCCGGGGTCTTTGTGTCGTCGTCATCGTCGCCCGGAGACGGAAGGTCGGGCGTCTTCGTCCCGGACGGCAGATCCGGCTTCTTGGTCCCGGACGGGCCGTCGTCGGACTCGGGGGTGTTGGAGGAATTCGGGGCGTGTTCGTCGTCGGACATGGTACGTAGTGGGCCTCAGCTAGAAGCAGCAAGAGTGCAGGGACTCCTCCGCCGGAAGCGCCGTTCACTGAGCCACGCCTGCAGGACAGCCACACGGAAGCCCCACGTGACTGCGAAGAGCACTCCGTCCGGCACAGTCGACCCGTGCTCGGAGGGGATTTTCCGACTCAGGGAGTGACGGAGAAGAGACATCGTGGGCTACCGCCCACACATCGCCATTCGACACGTTTGACACAGACAGATCTCCATCGACGCAGCTGCCGATGCAGGAAGAAGAGAAATGGCGAGAGATTTGCCGGTACGGCGATACATAAGCATTCAGGTACGTCAGGGATCGTTCACGGTGAGAACCGTTGCCCCCTGCCCTGTAGGGAGGTGTATTGAAAAAACCTCTTCCGCATCGTGTGAGCGGAAGAGGTTCAGCGTGCCACTCGTGGCACAGACCTTCCGCTCATCATTCCCCAGAGAATATTGAGGCAGGACGGGGCACCCTTTCCCCGACCGCCGAACCCGTTCGGCATTGTCGGAGCGGTTGCCAGGGCTTCACAGGGCCTGTTCCCTCCACCCTTCTGGATGAGCAACGGAGTTTTCTCAAATGTCACTCACAGGTATAGGGACCGGACGCGAGCATGTCAACGCCACTTTCGGCCTCAGATCTCGTCTTCATTTTTTCTTCCCCCTTGTTTTTATAAACGAGCAAACTTTTGGCCAACATGTCAATACACGTTGACTCGGATTTTGGGGGGTCTTGATACTGCATGTCATAACAAATCAGGGGGTCTCTTCTTCCTCCTCCTCGCGTGCGGCGTCTGCATATTTCTGTGCCCGCTTGACTACGTCCTCGTCGAAGTCCCGCTCTCGCCACTGCTCCAGTCGCTGGGCCACCGTTTTCTCATATCCCTGTTCGGTGGGTTCGTAAAAATAGGTGCCCTGCATCTCATTCGGTAGGTACTGCTGCGACGTATAGTGCTGCTGGTAGGCGTGCGGGTACTTGTAGCCGTCCCCGTGGCCGAGTTCCTCCTTGTCGCGCGTCGGATCTTTCAGATGATTCGGAATATCCTCGGTCTGTTCTTCGCGGACGTGATCCAGGGCATCGAAGTAGGAAAACGTAGTGTTGCTCTTCGGGGCTGTGGCAAGGTAGAGACAGCACTCGGCAATCATGAACCGGCCCTCCGGCATGCCCACATAGTCGAAGCCCGCTGCCGCGCTCTGTGCCACCTGAAGCGCCCGCGGATCCGCCATCCCCACGTCTTCGGCGGCAAAAATAAGCATGCGACGCAGAATAGAGCGCGGCTCTTCCCCCGCGTACAGCATCCGGGCCAGCCAGTAAAGCGCCGCGTCGGGGTCCGAGCCGCGGAGGCTTTTGATGAAGGCACTGATGGTGTCGAAGTGGGCGTCCCCCTCCTTGTCGTACAACACGGCCCGCTGCTGGATGGAGTCCTCCGCGACGGACAAATCAATCGCGATGCCCCCATTCCCCGTCGGCTCGGTGGTTTCAATCGCCAGTTCGAGGGCGTTGAGCACCGACCGGGCATCCCCGTTGGCCGTGTCGATGATGTGGTCAAGTGCGTCTTCGGTCACTTCCACGTCCCGGTCGCCGTACCCGCGCTCCTCGTCGGTCAGGGCCATCGCCGCAATCTGCCGCAGATCTCCGTCGTCGAGTGGCTCTAGCTCGAACACACGCGACCGACTCACCAGCGCGTCGTTCACCTCGAAGTACGGATTCTCCGTAGTCGCTCCGATAAAGGTCACCGTCCCATCTTCCACGTGTGGTAGCAGCGCATCCTGCTGGGCCGTGTTGAAGCGGTGCACCTCGTCAACAAACAAAATGGTCCGCGTCTGATGATGCTTCAGCCGGTTTTTCGCCGTCTGGATGGCCTCCCGGAGGTCGTTGACACCAGACAACACCGCGTTCAGCGACGAGAAGTGAGCCTCGGTCGTGTTGGCGATGATCTGCGCGAGCGTCGTCTTGCCCGTTCCCGGCGGGCCGTAGAACAAGACGGAGGTGACTCGATCCGCCTCGATGGCCCGTCGCAGGAGCTTTCCCTCCCCCAGAAAGTGCTCCTGGCCTGCGAATTCGTCGAGCGTCCGAGGCCGCATTCGATCGGCCAGCGGCGCCCGCTCCTCCCGCACCTCATCGGCGTGCTCGTCGAAGAGATCAGCCATCATCCGCTACCACTGATGAAACGACGTGCAACGGTGCTCCCAACCCGTGAAGCCGTTCTTGGTTTTGCCGACTCCTCTTCAGCATCGAGGGCTCGGTCGTTCCTGACCAATTCTTGTAACGGATGCGTTTTGAGGTCACCAAAGAAGCAGAACCAAACAGGACAGTGCAGTTCTCGATGCTCTTCGTATAATCCTTCCGTCCTCCCATGAAGTGGCTCAAAGCAGCACTCGTCGGTGCCCTCGGAAGCTTCGTCATGTTCTTTATCATGCTCATCGGCATCCACGTCACCGGCATTGCCCCCTTCAATACCCCGCCGTCCGCTGCCTTCCTGAAACAATTTGGACTGGCCGTGGGCCCGCTCCCCCTCATTATCCACTTCGGCTACGGCGCCACCTGGTCGATCGTCCTCGTTGCCTTGTGGGGTGCCGACACCGACCTCAGAGCCGGACTCACGCTCGCCGGTGGCCTCTGGCTCTTCATGATGCTTGTATACTCACCGTTGATTGGCTGGGGCGTCTTTGGATTCGGCGGCACCGGACATAGCCTGGCGCCCACGGATCCGCTCTACCTCGGCTCGCCGGTGAAGTACATCGTGGCCACCTTCGTCCTGCACCTCATTTACGGCAGTATTATCGGGGGGCTCAATCCGATGTGGATCGAAGTCCACTCAACGAATCAGGCCTCCGCGTAGCTGCCCAACCACTGGCCCGGCGATTCAATTGGGGGCGTGCAGCAGCGCTTGCGGCTGTCGCCCCCATTTTTTGTTCTCGCTACTCGCAACATCGACTCCCCAAGACGCCCCCGCGTCCAGTCGTCGCCTCACTCCTTCTGCTCGCAAATGTCTATGTGAAGTCCCACGGCGGCGGACATCGCAAACACTCCGACTACGGCCGGGAGCACCCCAGTCAGATAGAACAGGCGGCTCGACAATCCCCACTCCGGCCCCACCCAGATGATGAAACAACTCCAGGCATAAAGCCCCGCCGCACTCCACAGTGCAATCTGAAACCAGCGTTCTTTGGAGTTGTCTGCCATGGTCAATGAGCTCGGCCAGATTCATGAAATCAGTGATGCAGGGAAAACAGCCCCTGGAGCAAAAACGGGCTACGACGGAGTCGACGACCGGGCCTTCGCGGCGAGACGGTCCACCTTCTCGACGTACGCCTCCGGATCTGCCTTCCGCTCCAGGCCCCCCTTGCTCATGTAACGGACCTTGCCGTACACCGGCCGCTCTTTCCACCCGCGGTCGTGCAGGCCGAAGAGCCATAGCACATTGGCGTACGAATTGGGGTCGCGCCCGTCCAGAAAGTACCGATTGTTGAGAGTGAGCGCCCGCTCGAAGGCCGTCTGCGGATCGGGCGACCACTCCAGGATTTTCTTGCCCCAGTACATCCGCATGTAGTTGTGCATATACCCGGTCTCGCGCATTTCCGTCATCGCCGCGTTCCAGTACGGGTCATGCGTCTCACTCTGCTCTAACGCCCGGCGACTGTACACGTACTCGCGCTCGTCGTCAGCGTGCTCGGCCAGCGTCTCGCGGGCCCACTCCGGCAGGCACTCGTAGGCGTCGTACGTATCCGGCCGGTAGTATACGTGGTTCACTGCCAGTTCGCGCCGCACGATCAGTTCTTCGAGGTAAGCATCGATGTCCTCATCCGGGGCAGCGGATTCTTGAATCTGAAGGGCGAGCCACACCGGGGAGACCTGCCCGAAGTGCAGGTACTTGCTCATGTGCGAGACCGCATGCGAATGGATCTGGTTTCTATGATCGTCGTACCCGTCCAGGTGGTCGTTCAAGAACGCCTGCAACACCGCCTCGGCCTCCGAGGTGCCCCCGCGGTAAAGCCCTCGCACCGGCGGCACATTGTCACCCAGGTCGAGACGGTCCACCACGGCATCCACGGCGTCGAGCGCGAGGCCGTCGTCAACGTCGAGATCCACGGACGGGACCTCAATCGTCCCCTCTGTCGACAGTGCCAGAAACCGGTCTAGGTGCTCGTGAATCTTCGGTCGGATCGTGCGGGCCGCGTACTCGGGCTTGTCGGTCACTTCTTCTACCGGCACCACCACGTCGCCCTCCACCTGCACGACCGGACACGGCGCCTCCGCTGCCACGCGCTTCCGCCACCGGCGCTGATGCCGGAGGTATCCACGATCGCTGACGATCATCTGCGCGTCCTCCGCAAACGAGAGAGCCACGTCGTCGGGTGCCCCCCGCCGGGCCACCAGTTTGATGCCCCGCTCAGCCAGTCGCTCTTGCGTCTCCCGCAGTCCTTCAAGCATGAACGTGTAGTGCCGTCGGTTCGCCTCCGGGTAGTCGTCCATCAGTCCAAAGACGACGAGAAGAGGGGCCTTCTTCTCGTTGGCCCGCCCGATGGCATGGTCCAGCGCTGGGTTGTGCACAGCCCGCTGTGACTGCTGCATCCAGTAGAGGACGTAACGCCCCTCGGCCACAGGGTCGGCGTCATTGAGACGCTGCACGCGAGCGGGATCGACGGTCGACATAATCGGAACGCTTAGTGCAACAGAGAGGGACAATCAAACGCACCGACCGCCCCCTTTTTCCCCGGCCACTCCGGTCCCATTCGGTCGTGACGGAATCGTTTCGGTCCTCCGCGTCATGCCGACCCGTCGGCCGCCCCCTGCACATCCGCCATCGTGAGTTGTCCCTCGTCGATCGGGACCGTCAACGCGCCTTCCGAAGCCGCCACGACCGAGGCGACCATCGTGTCCCCCGTCACGTTGTTTGCCGTCCGCAGCATGTCGAGGGGCCGGTCGGCGGCCCACACCAGAGCAATCCCGGCACTGGGCACACCAATGGACTCCAGAATAACAACCAGCATGACGGTGCCCGCACTCGGCACCGCCGCCGCTCCTACCGATGCCAGCACCGCCAGGAGCACGATGTTCAGCTGCTGCGTGACCGCAAGCCCGATGCCCAACACCTGCGCGATGAAGACCGCCGCGACCGACTGGTAGAGCGCCGTTCCGTCCATATTTATGGTCGCCCCAAGCGGCAACACAAAGGACGCAACCTCCTCCGACACCCCCAGATTCTTTTCCGCCACCTCCATCGTCACCGGCAGCGTCGCCCCGCTCGACGACGTCGAAAAGGCCACCAGTTGCGCGGGCAAGACGGCTCGGAAGTAGCATCCCACTGACAGCGGCGTAAAAAGCGTCACGAAGACCGGGTAGACCGCACATACCATGATCCCCAGCCCCGCCACGACGGTCATGGCGTAGAAGCCCAGTGCCCCGAGCAGGCCCAGAATATCGCCGGGGCTGTCGGTCGCAATCGACGTGATGGCGTCGGCAATCAATCCAAACACGCCCACCGGGGCCATCCACATGATCACCTCCACCAGGCGGATCACGAGTTCATTCAGACTTTCAAAGACATCCAGAAGTGGCTGGGCCTCCTCCCTTGGAATCAGGAGCAGCCCGATGCCGATGAAGATGGCGACAAAGACAACCTGGAGCATGTTGCTGTTATCCGAGGCCGAGTCGAAGAAGTTCGTCGGCACCATGTCGACGACCGGCTGCAGCGGGCCTCGGTCCTTGGCCGATGCTGCCATGTCCTCACTCATCTCCACCTTGTCCTGGTAGGTCTGCTCCAGCCGAGTGCGGGTGTCCTCGCTCACGGTCCGGCCCGGCTGGAGCGTGTTGACCAGCACAAGCCCAATGACGAGCGCGATGGTGGTGGTCAAAAGATACAGTCCAAACGTCTTCCCCCCGATCCGGGACAGCGTGCTGAGGTCCCGAAGCGACGCTACGCCCACCACCAGCGAGGCCAGGATGAGCGGGACGGCAATCAGCTTCAGCAGGTTCAAAAAGACCGTCCCGAGAGGCGCGATCCAGTCGCTCGTGAACGATCCCCATCCTGCCCCGGCGGCCAACACCCCATACCCGAGGCCCAGCACCAGGCCGATAATGATCTGCCAATGCAGCTTCTTGTACCAGGACATATGGATGATCCGTTCGCCGAAAGAGCGTCTGCACAAGTTTTCATAAGAAAAGAGGCACCCATCACGGACACAAGCATACGGAGCGCTCACGCGAACGGACGCGCGTCCCCAGTGGAGAAGCGTGATCTTCGATCGCGCGTACAGAGCTGGGATCAATCACACGATCTGAATCAACGCGACGGCGGTCCCAGCACCGACAGCCGTCCCGACGAGATTGACAATGTCGTTGTCGATCCAGCGCCATCCCCTCTGGACCGAGTCATCCCCCGGGATGGGAGTGTCCCGCATCCGTCCCGTCTCCGGATCCTTGTACCGCGCCTGGACGATCGCCCCGAGCAAGCTGTCGGCTGCCATCCCAGCCAGGCCGGCCCCCGCTCCACACAGCAAGCCGTCCCCGCCGATCGTTCCGCTGAGTGCGGGCGCCGCCACGACACTGAGGGCCCCTAGTGCAGCCCCACCCGTGCCCAGGTATGACACCGCCCCGGAGGTCCCGAACGCAACCCGGCGCCCCTCCCACAGCGACCACGGCGGTCCACCGTAGCGCGTCCCGAGTTCGGTTGCCCAGGTGTCGGCCGCCGCGGCCGCCAAAGCCCCCAAGAACCCAATGTACCAGCGCGTGCTCCCCGTCGACGGGTTGGGACCTGTTCCCAGGGCAATGAGAAGGAGTCCCCACGCAACTCCGCCGTTGGCAAGGACCTGTCGCAGACGACGACTGGGACGGTCTCCTCCTCCCCCCGGAAGAACAGAGAGAGCACTCGACAACATGAAGAACGCAAAGCCAGGCGCTGCCCAGGCCCATCCGCCGAGGCCGACCAGGGTCGCAGCAAACAACCCCGCGCCAACCGCGCCGCGCCGGGTGAGCACCGCCAGTCCCCAGGCACCGCCAGCCACGACGCCCCCGATTCCCACACTTCCCAAAAGCCCTGGAACGCCCAAAATCTGCCGCTGGAGGGCCACGAGCACAACGACCACCGCTACAACGATGAAGAGATTGTCCCACCCGTGCTGTCCGATCGCCTCCACGGCCGCCGCCACCCCCCCTGCCCCCACTGCAGCCCCCAGAGCCTGCGGGCCTCCCCGTCCGGCCCAGACCAACACTGCCCCCACAAGCAGAGATGTGGTTGCCGCAAAAACGCCTGTGCCGGCGGCGGAGGCCGTTTTCGTAAGAGAGTGGATGCCATACCGATGGCCGACGACCGCCGCGAGCGGATCCGCAAGGCCCAGCACGAGGAAGGAAGTCTGAAACGCCAGACGGTGGTCCCCGCTCCCGCTCCAAGCGATCGCCGCCGCGGGCAAAACGGCCAGTGGAACAGCTACCGTGCCCCAACTCCTCGGGTGGGCCGCGTGAATGCCCGGCCACCAACCCCGAGCGCGGGCCGCCCCGTTCATAATCACAAACAAGGCCGCGAGGCCGCAGACCGGCGCCGACTCGGAGAACAGCCATGGAGTGCTGGCAACGAAGAAGCACACAATCAAGTGCACGATCCGCCGGGTCGTTGCCGTTGACACTCCTAGTCGGTGTAGGCCCTCAGCTCCCAACAGCACCCCCGCGATGCTGACGAACGACACAAAAAGAGCGATCCAGTCGACCATAGCAGAACGCAGCGCGAATGCGAATACAGTTCAATAGAAACGCCCCGCCTCCCACGGAGACGGGGCGTCAGTGGACCGTTAAGTGGAGGTCCGACGATTAGTTTTCAGACTCAGAGGCCTCGATCTGCTCGACCTCGTCCTCACTCGGCGCTCCGTCGCCCGCGGCACCGTCGCCGGCCGCTTCGCCGTCGCCGCCGATAGCCGCCTGCAGCTCTTCGAGTTCGGACTTCGAGCCCACCACGAGGTCGCGGTACTGCTTCTGCCCGGTGCCTGCCGGAATCGAGTGGCCCACAACGACATTCTCCTTGAGGCCGTCGAGCGGGTCGGTCTTTGCCTCGATCGCGGCGTTCGTAAGCACCTTGGTGGTCTCCTGGAACGAAGCCGCCGAGATAAGGGAGTCCGTCGCTAGGGACGCCTTCGTGATGCCGAGCAAGACCGGCTCCCCGACCGCGGGACGCGCCTCCCGGACTTCAATCTCGTCCTTGTCCTCCCGCTTAAGATCGGAGTTGAGCTCGCGGAGTCGGCGACGACTAATAACCTCCCCGATTTTGACCTCGTCCGACTCGCCGGGATCGGTCACGACGAACTTGTCGTAGAGGTCGTCGTTGGCCTCGGCCATCTTCTGACGATCCACCACGTCCTCTTCAAGGAAGTGGGTATCGCCCGACGAGGTGATGTTGACCCGCTTCATCATCTGTCGGATCACGACCTCGAAGTGCTTGTCATCGATGTCAACCCCCTGGAGGCGGTATACCTCCTGGACCTCGTTGAGCAGGTACTCCTGCACGGCTCGGGGCCCCTTGATCGACAGGATGTCGTGCGGCGCAATCTGCCCGTCGGAGAGGCGCTCGCCCGCCTCCACGTAATCGCCCTCGTGGACAAGCATGTGCTTCGAGAGGGAGACCATGTAGCTCTTTTCCATCTCCCCGTCGCGGCTGGTCACGATGACCTCTTGCGAGCCACGCTTCTGATCGCCGAAGCTGACGATGCCGTCAATCTCACTAACCTCGGCCGGGTCGTCCGGCGTCCGTGCCTCGAAGAGCTCCTCCACACGCGGCAGCCCACCGGTAATGTCGCTCGTCTGAGCCGCCTGACGGGGAATCTTCGCGAGCGTCTGTCCCGCCTGCACCGCTTCACCGGCATCGACCTGAATGCGAGCATCGACCGGCATGTTGTAGTCCCGGTTTTCGCCGTCTTCAGTCTCGACGACGAGTGTCGGCGTGAGCGTCCGCTCCCGGCTCTCAACAATAACCTTCTCTTTATGACCGGTCTGCTCATCGGTCTCTTCCCGATACGTCGTCCCTTCGATGACATCCTCGAAGCGAATCGTTCCACTGGCCTCAGTGAGGATGAGGCTGTTGTACGGGTCCCAGCTGGCAATCACGTCGTCTTCCCCAATTTCTTCGCCCTCTTCGACCAGCAACTCGGCACCGTAGGGCACCACATAGCTGGTCAGTTCACGCTGCTCGCCATCGGGCTCGTAGATGCTCACCTCACCCTGACGAGACAACACGACCTCCTCCTCGCCTTCGCTGGCTTCATAGGTGACGGCCTCAAGCCCTTCGAACTCAACGACGCCCTCGAACTTGGCCTCAATGGTCGACTCGGCCGACTCACGCGTCGCCGTCCCCCCCGTGTGGAAGGTCCGGAGCGTGAGCTGCGTGCCCGGCTCTCCAATCGACTGCGCCGCAACCACCCCGATGGACTCACCGACCTCCACCATGCGGCCCGTCGCGAGGTTCTGGCCGTAGCAGAGCGTGCAGACGCCCCGGTCGGCCTCACAGGTAAGTACCGATCGAATTTCAATCTCCTCAATCGCGGTCTCGGACACCCGTTCGGCGATTTCCTCCGTAATCAGCTCGTTGGCCTCAACGATGAGCTCATCGGTGTGCGGGTCGTAGACATCATGCACCGAGACTCGACCTTCGATCCGGTCGGACAGCGGAGCCACCACTTCTTCGTTGTCCTTCAGCGCCGCGACGCTAATTCCGCGCAGCGTGCCGCAATCGTGCTGTGTGACCACCACGCTCTGCGTCACGTCCACAAGACGACGCGTGAGGTAACCGGCGTCGGCGGTCTTGAGTGCCGTGTCCGCCAGTCCCTTCCGCGAGCCGTGGGTGCTAATGAAGTACTCCTGCACCGACAGTCCCTCCTTAAAGTTGGAGAGAATCGGATTCTCCATAATCTGACCACCGCTATCGTCCGAGCTCTTCTGCGGCTTCGCCATCAGTCCACGCATGCCGCCAAGCTGACGAATCTGCTCCTGCGACCCTCGCGCCCCGGAGTCGGCCATCGTAAAGATGGGATTGAAGCCTTCCTTGTGCTCCTTCAGTGCATTGAAGAGCACCTCCGACACCCGGCTGTTGGTCTTCGTCCAGACGTCGATGACCTGGTTGTACCGCTCGCTGTCGGTAATGAAGCCCATTGCGTAGTTCTGCTCGGCCTGCTCAACCTGCTCGTTGGCCTCTTCGATGAGCTCAGTCTTCTCCTCCGGCACAATGATGTCGGCGAGCGAGAACGTCATGCCCGAGGTCGTGGAGCGGCGGAAGCCCATGTCCTTAATCTCGTCCAGGAACTGAGCGGTCTGCTGGAAATCTGTCTGCTCCAGAACCCGCGCGATTACGGTTCGAATGTTCTTCGTCGACAGGACCTCGTTGACGTAATCAAGGCCTTCGGGCAGGGTCTCGTTGAAGATAACCCGCCCCACCGTAGTGTTCAACATCTTGCCGGACCCGTCCGGGTCACGGAGCTCGATCTTCGCGTGGAGGGCCAGTCGGTCCTGATCGTAGGCCTGACGCACCTCATCGACGCCGGCGAAGCGCATGCCCTCTCCTTTCTGGTTGGCCTTCGACTTGGTGATGTAGTAGAGCCCCAGCACCATGTCCTGACTCGGAACAGCCAGCGGTCCTCCATCGGCCGGACTTCGCACATTGTGACTCGACAGCATCAGAATCATGCTCTCCAAGCACGCCTCGTGCGAGAGCGGCACGTGTACCGCCATCTGGTCGCCATCGAAGTCGGCGTTGTAGGCCGGACATACGAGCGGATGGATCTCAATTGCTCGGTTTTCGGTGAGGACCGGCTGGAAGGCCTGAATGCCGAGACGGTGAAGCGTTGGGGCCCGGTTGAGCAGCACCGGTCTCCCTTGAATCACTTTCTCCAGAATGTCCCAAACGTCCTGCGACTTCTGATCGACATACTTCTTTGCGCTCTTAACCGTCTTGACAATGCCGCGCTCGATCAGCCTTCGGATGATGAAGGGCTTGAAGAGCTCGACGGCCATTTCCTTCGGCAGGCCGCACTGATGCAGTTCCAGATGCGGGCCGGACACAATCACCGACCGCCCGGAGTAGTCGACGCGCTTTCCGAGCAGGTTCTGACGGAACCGCCCCTGCTTCCCCTTTAGCATGTCGCTGAGGCTCTTGAGGGGCCGGTTCGAGGAACCGCGCACCGAGTTCGACTTGCGGCTGTTATCGAAGAGCGAATCGACCGCCTCCTGCAGCATCCGCTTCTCGTTACGGAGAATGACCTCCGGCGCCTTAATGTCGATGAGACGCTTGAGGCGGTTATTGCGAATAATGACCCGTCGATACAGGTCGTTGAGGTCGCTGGTCGCAAACCGCCCCCCATCCAGCGGCACTAGCGGACGCAGCTCCGGCGGAATCACCGGAATCACGCGCATCACCATCCACTCCGGCTTATTGGTCCCGTCCTTGTTGGCCTCTCGGAAGGCTTCGACCACATTCAGACGCTTGAGCGCCTTGGCCTTCCGCTGCTGACTCGTTTCGGTCTTGACCTGGTAGCGGAGCTCCTGGGCAATCTTGCCCAGATCGAGCCGCTCAAGCATGGTCTCAATGGCCTCGCCCCCGATCTTCGCGATGAACTTGTCGGGATCCTCGTCGTCGAGCCGGTTGTTGTCCTCCCGGATCTGGTAGAGGATATCAAAGTACTCCTCCTCCGTTAGGAGTTGGTTCTCTTCGACCCCGAGGCGCTCGGCAGAGCCCGGCTGGATGACGATGTAGTTCTCGTAGTAGATGACCTTCTCCAGATCCTTCGACTTCAGGCCCAGAAGGTGGCCGATTTTGTTCGGCAGCGTCTTGAAGTACCAGATGTGCACCACCGGGACGCTGAGCGTAATGTGGCCCATTCGCTCGCGGCGCACCGCCTTGCGCGTCACCTCCACACCGCACCGATCGCAGATGATGCCCTTGTACCGGATGCGCTTGTATTTTCCGCAGTGGCACTCGTAGTCCTTGACCGGGCCGAAGATCTTCTCACAAAAGAGCCCGCCCATCTCCGGCTTGAAGGACCGGTAGTTGATCGTCTCCGGCTTCATGACCTCGCCGTAGGACCGCTCCAGAATGTCCTCCGGAGACGCAAGGCTGATGGTAATGTTGTCAAAGTTCTTTTCGATCTCCTTCGAGTTTCCGTACGGCATATAAGATTGGGAGTTTTGGAGGTTGGATTTTGGATTGACTGCGGCCGGAGCGGGGTAAATCCACGATCCGCAATCGGAAACCCAAAATTTAGTCCAGGGTCACCTCGAGGCCCAGCCCCTGAAGCTCGCGGACGAGTACATTGAAGCTTTCGGGCACGCCGGGCGACGGCAGGTTCTTGCCCTTGACGATCGACTCGTAGGCCTCCGACCGTCCCTGCACATCGTCCGACTTGTAGGTCAGCATCTCCTGCAGCGTGCTGGAAGCGCCGTAGGCGTAGAGGGCCCACACCTCCATCTCGCCGAGGCGCTGACCGCCGAACTGTGCCTTTCCGCCCAGCGGCTGCTGCGTGATGAGGCTGTACGGCCCAATCGAACGGGCGTGCATCTTGTCCTCAACCAGGTGCTCCAGCTTCATCATGTAAATCTGCCCGACGGTGGTCTTCTCGTCGAACGGCTCTCCGGTTCGCCCATCGAAGAGTTGGGCCTTTCCGTCGCGTGGGAGGCCGGCCTTCTCCAACTCGTCGCCCACCTGTTCGAGCGAAGCGCCGTCGAAAATCGGCGTCGAATACTTCACACCGAGCTTGTCGCCGGCCCAGCCGAGAAGCGTCTCGTAAATCTGCCCCAGGTTCATTCGCGAGGGCACACCCAGCGGATTTAGCACAAGATCGACCGGCGTTCCGTCTTCGAGGAACGGCATGTCTTCGACCGGCGCAATCTTCGCAATCACGCCCTTGTTGCCGTGGCGCCCCGCCATCTTGTCGCCCACCTCCATCTTCTTCTTGCGGGCCACGTAGACCTTTGCCATCTGGACGATGCCGGCGGGCAACTCGTCGCCCATTTCCACCTGATGCTTCTCGCGCTTGGCCTTGCCGTCAATATCGCGGCGACGCGAGGTGTAGTTCCGCAGCAGCGTTTGGATCTTCGCGTTCAGGTCCTCGTCGTCGGTAAACGCCTGGCGCAGACTGAGGTCGGCGGGATCCACATCCTCAAAGGCGTCCCGCTCAAACTCGGCGCCCTCAGAGAGGACAACCGTGCCGTCTCGGTCCTCAATGCCCTCAGTCGTTTTGCCCTCCACGAGCGCAAAGAATTTATCCCAGAAGCGCTCGTCGAGGTCTTCAATCTCCCGCTCATACTCGTCTTCGATGTTCTCGAGTCGCTTCTCCTCCATTTTCTTGGAGGCGGGATCCAGCTCACGACGGCTGAAAAGCTTGGTGTCGATCACGACGCCGCCCTCCATGCCCGGCTTGGCCTTCAGCGAGGCGTCCTTTACGTCGCCGGCCTTGTCGCCAAAGATGGCGCGGAGCAGCTTCTCCTCAGGCGTCGGGTCGGTCTCGCCCTTCGGTGTAATCTTCCCGACGATGATGTCGCCCGGGGTGACCTCGGCCCCAACGCGGATAATGCCGCGCTCGTCGAGGTCCTTCGTCGCCTCCTCGCTCACGTTCGGGATCTCACGGGTGAGCTCTTCCTCTCCGCGCTTCGTATCCCGCACCTCGTGCTCAAACTCCTCAATGTGGACGGACGTGTACACGTCGTCGGCCACGAGACGCTCGCTGATGACGATGGCGTCCTCGTAATTGTAGCCGTGCCAAGGCATAAAGGCACAGAGCACGTTCTTGCCGAGCGCGATCTCCCCCTTCTCGGTGGCAAAGCCATCGGTGAGCACCTCGCCCTCTTCCACCCGATCGCCCTGCTGGACGATGGGCTTCTGATTCATGCAGGTGCCCTGGTTGCTCCGACGGAACTTGGTGAGTTCGTACTCCCGAACCGGCTCTCCGAATGTGAGGTCCGTGTCGTCCTGCTCCTCGTCGTATCGGACCACGATGCGATCAGCATCCACGTATTCGATCTCCCCGTCGCCTTCCGCGACGATACAGGCCCGGGAGTCTTTGGCCGCCCGCCCTTCAAGGCCGGTACCAACGATCGGGGAGTCGCCGCGCAGCAGCGGAACGCCCTGCCGCTGCATGTTAGCCCCCATGAGTGCCCGGTTGGCGTCGTTGTGCGAGAGGAACGGCACGAGGCTGGCCGCCGGCGAGACAATCTGGTTCGGCGCCACGTCCATGTACTGCACCTCTTCCGGCTCCACAACCGGGAAGTCGCCCTGATACCGACAACGCACCTCGTCCCCCACAAAATCTCCGTCGTCGTCAATCGGGGCATTGGCCTGCGCAATGATGGCCTGGTCCTCTTCGTCCGCCGTCAGATATTCGACCTCCTCGGTGACCCGACCGTCTTCAGCCACGCGGTACGGCGTTTCGAGAAAGCCGAAGTCGTTGATCGTAGCATGGACGCAGAGCGAGAGCATGAGGCCGATGTTCGGGCCCTCCGGCGTCTCAATCGGGCAGAGCCGCCCGTAGTGCGTGTAGTGCACGTCTCGCACCTCGAATCCGGCGCGTTCCCGCGTCAATCCGCCCGGCCCCAGTGCCGACATCCGGCGCTTGTGGGTCAACTCCGCCAGCGGATTGGTCTGGTCCATGAACTGGCTGAGCTGGTTGGTCCCGAAGAACGTGTTGATAACGCTCTCGATCGTCCGGGCATTGACCAGATCCTTCGGCGTGAATTTGTCCGCGTCCCGCAGGTTCATCCGCTCCTTGATGGTCCGGGCCATGCGGGCTAGGCCGAGGGAGAACTGCGATCCCAGCTGCTCGCCGATCGACTTCACGCGGCGGTTGCTGAGGTGGTCGATGTCGTCGGCCGTACTCTCCCCGTTTTGAAGGGCAACCAGTTCCTGCACGATGCCGACCACGTCCTCCTTCGCCAGTACGTGCTTGTCCTCGTCCACGTCAATCCCGAGGCGCTCGTTGGTACGGTGCCGTCCCACCTCACCGAGGTCGTATCGCTTCTCGTTGAAGAACAGGCGGTCGAGCGCCTCCTGAGCAGAGTCGAGGTCCGGCGCTTCGCTGCCGCGCAGTTTCTGGTATAGATGATTGAGCGCCTCCTCCTCGGTGTGCGTGGAGTCCTTCTTGAGGGTCTCGACGAGCGTGCTCTTGTCGAGCTCGCCTTCGTCGATGTCCTCCTGAATCAGATACACGCGAGTGATGTCGTGCTCCTCCAAAACCTCCCAGTCTTCCTCCTCCAACTCATGCTCGGCCGGAAGCAGCACTTCCCGCTCGCTCTCCTCGTCGACAACCTCGCCAGTGTCCTCATCGACGATCTCAATGGTCTTGTCGATCGCGACGCTGGTAGCCAGTTCACGACCGAGGTACCCTTGAAGCTCTTCCTCACTCTTTATGTCGACCGAGTCGGCGAGGCCAAACATGCGAATAATCTCCTCGTCGCTCGAGTAGCCAAGCGCCCGGAGGAGGGTCGTGACCGGCACTTTCTTTTTCCGGTCCACGTAGGCCCAGAGCACATCTCGAACATCCGTCGTAAACTCCATCCAGGACCCACGGAACGGAATGACGCGGGCGCTGAAGAGCTCGGTACCGTTGTCGTGAAACTCCCGATCGAAGAAGACACCGGGACTTCGGTGCAGCTGGGAGACGATGACTCGCTCCGCTCCGTTGACGATAAAGGTTCCCCGCTCCGTCATGAACGGAAGCGTCCCGAGATACACTTCCTGCTCAATCGCTTCGACAACCTCCTCGTCGCCGTCCTCTTCCTTGCTGGTGAGTCGAAGCGTCGCTTTCAAGGGGACCGTGTAGGTGAGCCCTTGATCCATGCACTCCTGGACTGTGTGTTTAGGGGGATCGAGCTCGTAGTTCACGAACTCCAGCGTGTAGCGCTCCCGGCTGTCCTTGATGGGAAAGTGCTCATTGAAAACCTGCTGAAGCCCCTCATTTTCTCGATCTTCGGGCGGGACATCATCTTGCACAAAGTCATGAAATGTCCTAATCTGGACATCCAGAAAATCCGGATAATCCTTGACGGACGGGATGTCGGCGAAGTTCTTGCGCGGCTTCGCGTCTTCAGTGTGTCCGCTGGTAGAAATATTCCCGTTCAGAAGAGTCGGCATAGGCTACAAGGTTCGCTCGCGTGGAATATACGTTCACAGTTCAGGGCCTTCCGTGACCGCACGTCCACTCACGGATGGGAAGGGTGCACGGCCCGCCTCAAAGGACGATCAGAAAAGACGGCAACCCGACGAGGGCAGGAGACATTCGCACTCACACAGCACAGACCCACTGGGCGCAAGAAGAGACATCAGAGTCAATCATGCGTGGGACGATGCTGCTGATCATCCGATATAACGGATGTTGGTACAGATCGGCGACCATCCAGAACCCCTCGTCACCTGAACCGGACGGTGTCTCGCAGACTACGGTGCGACCGATATCGCTGCACGGTAACCTACAAAAGTAGGTCGATAGATACTGTCTGGATTCAGGGTTGTTTCAACAATCCTCATCTTCTTCCCAATAACTGTTTTGATCGGTGTCCTGTCGTTCTCCACTTGGTCCATGTCCATACGGGGAAGGCCAGACACGGAAGGAGCGGCTGTACCCAATGGCCCCGTCCTCGTCGGGAAAAGCTCCCCCGCTAGCGCATGAGATCAAAACAGTCTCTTCTTGCGAGATTTCCAAGACGCCGAAGGCCCACCCCCAATACGAGAGTCGGCCCTCGACGCGTTGGAAAACCAGTACGGGGCTTGTTCAGATGGCGTGCGGCCCCGATCGCTGTGCTACTGAAGCTCAATCTCAGCGCCAGCTTCTTCGAGCTGCGCCTTGAGCTCGTCTCCCTCTTCGCGGGGAAGTCCCTCCTTGATCGGGTTCGGGGCCTCATCAACGAGCGACTTCGCCTCCTTCAGGCCCATGCCCGTGATTGAGCGGACCTCCTTAATGACCTGGATCTTGTTGCCCCCGATGCCGGTGAGCACGACGTCGAAGACGCTTTGCTCCTCCTCGCCTTCGTCGTCGCCGCCACCGCCGCCATCGCCCGCGGCAACCGCCACGCCCGCCGAGGCCGGCTTGATGTCGTATTCCTCTTCGAGATGATTCGCCAGCTCGTTGGCCTCCTTGATGGTGAGTCCAACAAGTTGCTCTGCAAGTCCTTCAATGTCAGCCATGGTATTGGGGTGTTGTTGTTCGCCAGCGACGGTCTCTGCCTCGACACTCTTCGAGACTGCGCCGCGAATTAAGGTGAATGAGTGTAGGTACCACGTGGGGAGAGGCAACCCTCTGCCTCTCTCGACTATTCGTCGTCCTTCTCGGAGAGGGCCTCGAGAATGCCGGCCAGGTTTTGCCCGGCCCCCTGCAGCGCACCGACGAGATTCTGCGCCGGCGACTGCAGAAGATCCACAATCTCTCCAATGAGCTCTTCGCGCGACTTGAGGTCAGCGAGCGTCTCCAGCGACTCGGGTCCCTTGTATAGTTCCCCCTCGATCCATGCCACCTTCAGCTCCGGGCGCTCCGCGTCCTCTTCTTCCAGGAAGTCCTGGATGATGCGGGCGGGCTTGGCCGGGTCTTCGCTGTAGGCCACGGCGGTAGGGCCGTGAAAAAACTCTTCAAGCGCGTCCATGCCCTCGACGCGGTCGAGAGCAATCTGAGCGAGGGTATTTTTCGTGACCTGGTAGTCCACGTCGGCCTCGCGGAATCGCCCCCGAAGATCGTTGGACTGGGCCACGGTCAACCCCGAAAAATTCGTGAGGTAGATGATCGGGTACTCGTCGAGCTTGTCCCCGATCTCGTCGATGAGTTCGGCTTTCTCGGCGCGTGTCTTCGACATGGTGTTTGGTATTGGAATCTGGAAGGGCACGGCGGAGCGGCTGGAGGACTATCGGGCTTCCGAAATCACGGAGCTACGATCCACGCGGACGGGCGGCCCCATCGTGGCGGACATGGTCACCGACCGAAGGTGCAGTCCCTTCGAGGACGGCGGTCGCAGGCGCACAACCTCTGAGAGGAAAGTATTCGCGTTTTCGCAGAGCTCCTTCGCAGTGAAGGAGGCCTTGCCGATCGGCGTGTGGAGGTTTCCGCTCCGATCGACTCGGAACTCGATCTTTCCGGACTTCACCTCGTCGATGGTCTCCGCGAGGTCCATCGTGACGGTGCCGCTCTTGGGATTGGGCATCAGACCACGCGGACCGAGGATACGCCCCAGCTGGCCGACCTGCCCCATCACGTCCGGCGTCGCGATGGCAACGTCAAAGTCGAGCCAGTTCTCTTCCTGGATGCGCCCGATGTACTGGTCGAGGCCCACGTGGTCAGCACCGGCCTCCTCCGCCTCCTCCTGCTTGCCTTCGCTGGCCAGCACAAGCACGGTGACGTCGCGCCCCGTGCCGTGCGGCAACGTAATGGAGCCGCGGACCATCTGGTCGGCGTGCTGCGGGTCGACGCCGAGGCGCAGGTCCATGTCGACGGACTCGTCGAAGCCGGCCGTGGCCGTCTGCTTCACGATCTCCGCCGCCTGCATCATGCTCACCGGCGTCTCTTGGCCGTCGACAAGATCTTGTGCTTCTCGATACCGTTTTCCTTCTTTGTTCGCCATAAAATGGGTGTAGTTGTGCGGTACGATCGTGCTCCCTCGTACACACGACGCATCGTGCGCCGGGAGCACTTCCGCATGAACAGAGTTACGCTCGGAAGGGAACTGCGTCGGGGAGCCCTATTCGTCGCGGGGGGGCTTGTCCTCCACGTCGATGCCCATCGACCGGGCCGTGCCCGCAATCATGCGGGCCCCTTGCTCGGCTGTGTGGGCGTTGAGGTCCGCCATCTTCCGCTCGGCGATCTCGATGCAGTCCTGCCACGCGACCGTGCCGACGTGCTCGCGGAGGGGGTCCCCCGCGGCGGTGTCAATGTCGGCCCGCTGCTTCAAGAGAATGGACGCGGGCGGGCTCTTGACCTTAAAGTCGAACGACCGGTCGGCGTAGACTGTGATTTCGACCGGCAGGAGCGTCCCCATCTGGTCCTCCGTCTCGGCGTTGAACGCCTTACAGAATTCCATAATGTTGACGCCGTGCTGGCCGAGCGCCGGTCCGATGGGCGGCGCGGGATTGGCCTGGCCGCCCTTGATTTGCAGTTTGATATTCGCTTCTACGGGTGCTGCCATGTGTTCGGAGGCGGTACCAACGTCCCTCAACGAGAGTCGAGGAACTTCCGCCGGTTTGTTCCAAAGGTCGCGATGTCAAAGGCCGCTGGGGCGCTACTCTTCGTGCTCTACCTGCAGGTAGTCGAGTTCGACCGGCGTCTTCCGTCCGAAGATCGACACCATCACTTTCACCTTCATCTTGTCCGGATACACCTCTTCGACGAAGCCGTTGAAGCTGTCGAAGGGGCCGTCCACCACCTTGACCGGGTCGCCAGCCTTAAACGGAATTTCGGGCTTCTCGCCCCGCTCCTCGGCGCGGTCCATCTTTCCGAGAATGCGCTTGACCTCCTCCTTCCGCAGCGGCGTCGGATCGTCGCCGGTACCGGTGGTAAGAAACCCAATCACCGACGGCAGGTCCTCCGCCATCTCCTTCAGCTGATGGGTCAAACTGCAGTTCAGTAGGATATACCCTGGGAAAAACGTTTTCTCCTTCGTCTTCTTCTCGCCCCCCTTCATCTCAAAGACGGTTTCCGTCGGGATGAGCACTTCGTTCACCTCCTCCTCCAGGCCCATCCGCTCAATTTCACTCTCGAGGTAGCGACGCACCTTCTTCTCATGGTTCGAGAAGGTTCGAAGGACGTACCACGTGTCGTCGTTTTCCTCAGCCATGACGAAGGAGAATCGGTGTTATCAGTGCGGAGCGGACGAGAAGGCCTCAGAACCTGTTTGGCGAGACGTTTACGGCCACTCCGGCGAGTACTCGGTCGCGGCCATTTAGATGGCTTTGCTCCCAGCGCTGCGACTTCGTGGATCTCGTGCATCCACGACGGCCGTCGGGATACTCGGTCATGGCCATCTAGATGGCCTCGTTCTCAGCGCAAAATGGCTTCTGCATTGGAGATCTGAGATCTCCTCCCTGGTAGCGCCGCTAGAGGCAAGCGCGCTTGCCAGGATCATTCGGGCGCCATTTTACAGCTTCGCCCACTGTGTCTCGGCGACGCACCCGCTCGCAAAACAGGTTCTCACGGCCTTACTGTTGATATAGAAATCGAAGAATCGTACTGAGCGTCCGATCCGTCAAAAAGATGAACGCGGATATGATGAACGTGGCGACGAGCGTAACGAGAGTACTGCTGATCAGCTCATCGCGACTGGGCCAGTTCACCTTCTCCATCTCCGATACCACGTTCTGGAGATACTCCCAAATCCACATAGTGCCAGCCCCGATCGATGAAGGAACCAAGCGGTGGTGAGCCGCCCTCGCTTACACATGAATCCAGGACGGACTGTTCTCTGTCTTCCTAACGCCCACAGTAGATGGCACGGACGGGAGGACTCGAACCCCCAACCGGCGGATTTGGAGTCCGCTGCTCTGCCAAATTGAGCTACGCCCGTGTGCAGTGGCGAATGCCGAATTTCGAATACCGGGTTCTACAATGCCCGCTCGACACTCGCCACTCAAAACTCGCAAATGCCTTAGTCCAGGATCGCGCTTACGACCCCCGCGCCGACCGTCTGCCCCCCCTCCCGAATCGCAAACCTGAGCCCCTCCTCCAGGGCCACCGGCTGGATCAAC
>PXUA01000010.1:0-13292 GCA_003022435.1 Bacteroidetes bacterium SW_9_63_38
GGCCCGACGCTACTTCGGGGACGGTTCCGTCCTGCGGATAATCCCATAACCCTACACGAAGATGCCCCAGCCGTAAGAAAACACCGGTTCATGCAGGCTCATGCGAGCGAGCACTCGGTGGCGGGGCCGTGCGCTTGGGGCCGTGCGCTTGGGGCCGCGCGCTTGGGGTCAGCCGGGGCGGGTACTACGCCTGGCTGAACCGCCCAGAGAGCGAGCGCGAGAAGAACGACCGACGCCTTTTGACGATGGTAAAAGCCATCCACCGACAAAAGCCATCCATCGAGAGAGCCGCCAGACCTATGGCAGCCCGCGTGTCCCGGCAGCCCGCGTGTCCACGCGGAGCTGCGCGATCGAGGCGTGCGCTGCGGCGAGAACCGTGTGGCACGGCTGATGCGTGAGAACGGCATTCAGGCCAAGCAGCGGGCCACCTTCAGCAGCGGGCCACCTTCAAGTGCACGACCAACTCGGATCACGACTTGCCGGTGGCTCCAAACCGGTGGCTCCAAATCGGCTGGACCGCCAGTTCGAGGCCGATGCGCCGAACCGCAAGTAGACCTGTGACATCACTCATGTGACATCACTTACGTCTCGACCCGCGAGGGCTGGCTGCGAGGGCTGGCTGTATCTGTCGGTCGTGCTGGACCTGTTCAGCCGCCGCGTAGTCGGACATGCGATGAAGGCTACCCTCAGAAGCTCAGAAGCGAGCTTGCCACCGAGGCGTTGCAAATGGCGCTCACGCGCCGCACCTTGGAGGGACCCTCGAAGGGACCCTCGAAGTCGAGTTCGGAGGCAGACCCGCTCTGCCACAGCGACCGGGGAAGCCAGTACGCTTCTGGGGATTATCGCTTCCGGGGATTATCAAGCACTGCTCGACCAAGGCACTGCTCGACCAAGCTGGTATTACGCTGGTATTACCTGCAGCATGAGCCGTCGAGGCGACTGCTACGACAATCGACTGCTACGACAATGCCGTAACCGAGAGCTTCTTCGGCACCCTAGAAGCCGAACTGACAGGACACCGCGACTACCAGAATCGCCCGAACGCAAAAACCGACATCTTCGAGTATATTGAAGCCTCCTACAATCGCAAGCGCCGCCACTCGGCGCTCGGCTACCTGAGCCCGGCCGAATACGAGGCTCGACACTCCACCCTCCACCCTCACCGGCAACCCTCAACTCACCGTCCATCAAACTAGGGGAAGGTCAGTCCGGGGAAATAAACGGAGCGATTCGAATTTCGAGCAAAGGCCTGGACCGACCTTCCTCTGAAAGCCTATAACAGGACCTTCGCGTAAGCGAAGACACAATCCCCATGTGGGGATGTACAATGGAGTGTGTGGAAGCAACCGTGCCTTCCGGCTCAAACGACGGTGCCTTGGCACGGGACGGCAGTGATTATTACCACTAAGCAAATTCCCTAACGTGGCTAACCGAACTCCTGACAACGAAGAGAACGACGGTGCGGGTGTGGCACAGACACCGGGAGGTGGGCGCTGGCGCCTTATCATCTGGGTCGTGCTGGCGACGCTGGTGGCACTCTGGGCGTACGGCTACTGGGGAGAAGGAACGACCGGTGGCGAACGCATCAGCTACAGCGAATTCCGCGAACAGCTCGAGGGAGACAATGTTGAGCGGGTCGTCGTCGAAGGCAACAACGTGAACGGCACGCTGAAGTCGACTGCGACCCGCACCGAGCAGGATAACACGGTGAAGTACGACCGGTTCGTGACCTACCTCCCGTCGTTCGGCGACGAGGAACTGATGACGCTTCTGGAGAAGAACAAGGTTGAGGTGGTGACGGAGCCGGAGAGCTCGTTCCCGTGGAGTCTTGTGATCATGGGGTTGCTCCCGGTGCTTCTGCTCTTCGGGGTGGGGTATATCTTTCTCCGCCGCATGCAGGCGCAGGGACAGGGGCTTTTCTCGGTCCGAAAGAGTAAGGCGAAGCTCTTCGACAAGGGCGAGGAAGATACGACGTTCGATGACGTGGCCGGGGCCAACAGTGCAAAGGAAGAGCTGCACGAGATCATCAAGTTCTTGAAGAATCCGGAGCGGTTTGAGCGTCTGGGGGGCAAGGTGCCGAAGGGGGTGCTCCTGGTCGGACCGCCGGGGACCGGGAAGACGCTGCTGGCGCGGGCCGTGGCAGGGGAGGCGGAGGCGCCGTTCTTCAGCGTGTCGGGCTCCGACTTCATGGAGATGTTCGTGGGGGTCGGGGCGTCCCGCGTGCGGGACATGTTTAGCGAGGCGAAAGAGACAGCACCCGCGATTATCTTCATCGATGAACTCGACTCGATCGGGCGTAAGCGAGGGGCGGGCATGGGGGGAGGGCATGACGAGCGGGAGCAGACGCTCAACCAGTTGCTGTCGGAGCTCGACGGGTTTGAGGAAAATGAGGGCATCGTCGTCATGGCGGCAACCAACCGCCCCGATATCCTCGACTCAGCACTGACGCGACCGGGCCGTTTCGACCGGCAGATTACCGTCGACCTGCCGACCCAGATTGCACGGCAGGAGATTCTGGAAATCCACGCCCGTGACAAGCCCATCTCCGGCGATGTGGATATGGAAGAGATCGCACGGAGCACGCCCGGCTTTAGCGGCGCCGACCTGGAAAACCTGCTCAACGAGGCGGCGCTCCTGGCGGGGCGCTACGAGCACGAGGCCATCGAGCCGTCGGACATTGAAGAGGCTCGGGACAAGGTGATCATGGGTCTTAAGCGCGACGGGCTCGTTCTCGACGAGGAGGAACGGAAGCTGTTGGCTTATCACGAGGCCGGGCACGCGATCGTCGCGGCGACCCTGCCCAATTCCGATCCCGTGCACAAGGTTACCATCGTGCCGCGCGGACAGGCGATGGGGGTGACGCAGCAGCTCCCGGAGAAGGACAAGTACCTGTACCGCAAGGACTACATCTTGGATCGACTGGCCGTGATCATGGGCGGCCGGGCCGCTGAGGAGGTCATCTTCGACACCGCTACTAGTGGGGCGGAGAACGACCTCAAGCAGGTGCGCAAGATGTCGCGCAAGATGGTGCTGGACTGGGGCATGGGCGATCGGTTCAAGCACATTGCCCTCGGAGAAGAGCAGGGGAGCGTCTTCCTCGGCGAAGAACTTGCGAAGGGCAAGGACTACAGCGACGAGACGGCCCGCGAGGTCGATGAAGAGATCCAGCGTATTACCGCAAATGCGTTCCAGCAGGCCGTCGACACGCTGACCGAGCACCGGGACGCGTTCGACCGGCTTGCAGAACTGCTGATTGAGCAGGAGGAAGTGCCGGGGGACGAGGTGCTTCGCCTCGTCAATGGCGACGCGGAGTCCCTTGGGGATGTGGCCGCGACCAACGGGGCTCCGGCAACCGCCGACGATGTCTCGGCGGGCGAGGGAGAGAAGCACGCCGTCGACGAGAGCCGCCCCTCGGACGGTGCCGCGGACGTGGAGGAAGAGTCGCCCGAGGACCGTTGAGGAGCGAGTGGCCTGCACTGACCCATTCATTCTACGACCCCGAATTCTGTCATGGCACAGACGCACGACCGTCCCTCGGACGACGAACTCCGCGAACAGTTGTCCGAGGAGCAGTATCACATCACACAAGAGGCCGGGACCGAACCGGCCTTCTCTGGAAAATACTGGGACCACAAGGACGACGGTACCTACTGTTGCATCGTCTGCGAAACTCCCCTGTTCGACTCGGGTACGAAGTTCGAGTCCGGCAGTGGGTGGCCCAGCTTCTACGGCGCCGTCGACCAGGGGCACGTTGAACTCAAGCCGGATCACAGTCACGGTATGCGCCGCACAGAGGTTGTCTGTGCGGAATGTGGGGCGCACCTCGGGCACGTCTTCGATGACGGACCGCAGCCGACCGGCAAGCGCTACTGCATTAACTCGGCCGCGCTGGAGTTCGACGGGGAGGCATAACCGGTTCGTCTGTGAGGCTGTTTAGCCGGTCGCGCCCCGTCCTGTGAGAGTGTCGGGATCATCCGCCTCCTGAGCAGATAGATAATTGATACCAACTCATTACGTCACGGTTTGCGAGCGAGTGCGGAGGATTCACTCCGTCACCGAGGTTCGCGTCTGCCACTTCGAACCGACTCCCTGGGTGTGATGACTGAACTGCAGAAGGCCAAACAGGTCCACTACTTCAACGTCCTGGACTACAACGGAGACGGGGTGTTGGAGAAAAAAGATTTTCTCAACGTGGCCGATCGCCTCGCCGAACAGCGAGGATACGAAGACGGCTCGTCGAAGCATAGGGCCGTCCGACAAGAGATTCTGCGGATTTGGACCAATGCTCGTGCCTTGTCGGGACAGGAGGACAAGGCGCAAATTACCCTGGAGGACTGGCTGGAGCACGAGCAGGAAGTCATCGACTCTACCGTGCTGGTGCATTCCTATGTGCAGGGGCTCGCCCGGGCGATTTTCGACACTCTCGACGCCGACAACGACGGCGTCATCTCTGAGGACGAGTACCTTACGTTCTTTGAGTCCTTTCGGGGCGACGAGGGGGATGGCTCGGCGGCCTTTCAGAAGCTCGACGAGGACGGCGAGGGCTACCTCACGCGGCAACAGTTCCTAAAGGTAGTCACGCAGTTTCACATCAGTGACGAACCGGACGCGCCCGGGAACTGGCTGTTTGGGCCGTACCAGGAGGCGGCGGGCTCGGAGGCATAGCGCATACGTGCCCTGGGAAGAAGGGGCGTTTGCTGGGGCCTTGAGAGTGCCCAGGGTGCTCTCTACTTTCCCGGACAGCCCCTTGCGCGGGTCCCGACACGTCCGGCAGATGCTCAATCAGGGTGATTGCCCATGTTTGACGCCCTCGTTCTTGACCGCACGGATGGGGACCTGACCGTAGGGGTGCGCCAGTTATCGTCCGACGACCTTCCGGACGCGGGTCCCGATGAGGTGCATCTCCAGGTTCTGTATTCGAGTTTGAACTACAAGGACGCTCTTGCCGTCACGGGTGCGGGAAAGATTGTGCGAGGCGGTTACCCCATTGTGCCTGGGATTGATCTCGTTGGGCAGGTCGTGGAGAGCAACATCGACATCCTGGAGGCCGGGGA
Source organism: Bacteroidetes bacterium SW_9_63_38 (assembly GCA_003022435.1). Classification (GTDB taxonomy): domain Bacteria; phylum Bacteroidota; class Rhodothermia; order Rhodothermales; family Salinibacteraceae; genus Salinibacter. Next base: position 5,055 of record PXUA01000010.1, read on the forward strand.
CTACGCGATCGGAACGGGGTGGCAGCTCGGCGAAGTCGACTGGGGCGGGTACGGGCAGCATGCCAAGGTGGATGGCAACAAGCTCGTCCGCCTCCCGAAGTATCTGACGCCGAAGCAGTCGATGGTGGCGGGCACGGCCGGATTTACCGCCATGCTTTCCGTGATGGCCCTCGAAGAGCACGAGGTGACCCCCGAGGATGGCGATGTGGTGGTGACGGGGGCCTCCGGAGGGGTGGGCAGTATGGTCGTGACGCTGCTGGACGCGCTCGATTACGACGTAGTGGCCTCCAGTGGGAGCGAGGAGGCGTACGACTACCTCCGCGAACGCGGGGCAACCCGCATCATCTCGCGCAGTGCCCTGGAGAATGGGCCGGACCGACCGATAGAGACGGGGAAGTGGGCGGGCGCGGTTGATGCCGTTGGCGGGGACACGCTTGCGACGCTTCTCGCTCAACTGAAGCGTCACGGCAGCGCGGCGTCGTTCGGGAATGCCGCCGGCCACGAGCTTAGCACCTCCGTCTTTCCCCTCATTCTGCGAGGGGTGAACCTGCTTGGCATCGACTCGAACACGTGCCCCACTCCGAAGCGGCAGGTGGCGTGGCGTCGTCTGGCGTCCATTCTGGACGACGAGGATTTCGAGGAGATGACCCGTCAGACGATCGGGCTTGACGAGGTGCCGGCGGCCAGTAAGGAGCTGATCAACGAAGGCGTGCGCGGACGCATCGTCGTGGATGTACAGGCGTAGATCGGTCTCCCCACGGCAATCGCATCAATGGTTTCTTCTCGTAAAGCGTTGCCCAAATCCAACTTTTCTACCATGAAAATACTTCCTTCATCGCTCCGAACTTGATGGGACACACGACAGCTGTCGGTGCGACGGTGTAGGACGTTTCCGTAAGTGGTGCGATTGCCCCGTCGGTTTCCCGGAGCACTGAACGGTGAGGCGGTGTACCCGTGTCATAAAAACCTGTGCCATAAGGGAGCAGCGACCTGCGACGCGACGGCCCGAAGGATTTTGTTATGTCCATCTCATTCTGGCAGCAGGCTCGCCGGACCCAACAGATGGCCTGCGATGTGGTGATCGGGGGGCGGCATCGTAGGCTGTGCGACCGCCTATCGGCTGCATCGGCGTCATCCGTCGCTCCGAGTTGCGATTGTTGAGGCGTAAATTCTCGGGGCGGGGGCGAGCGGGCGCAACGCGAGATTTATCTGGCAGGGCACTGCCGCCGACCACCTTACCGACATCGACTGGTACGACGAACGCACTGCCCGACGCCTCTGGCATTTTACCCGCGCCAATCGGGATCTGCTGACGTCCGAGGCGCCGGGGCCGACCGTTGGCTGGGCGTCTGAAGGCCGGTCTGGGGCGCCTTCGGGCCGCCGGGGCGCCGGTGATGTATCTGAGGCCGGACCAGTCAAACGAGCGGGTGGGGGCGACGGAACTGCACGGGGGCTGTACGTCACGACTGGTCCCGTCGTCGATCCCTTGCGTCTCGCGAGCCGTCCATCACAGTGCCGGTGTATTCGCACCGCGGTGACTTCCACGTCCGGCAGCTCCCATCGGGCGAGGTGCTGGCGGGGGGCGGAAGCAGCACGAGGCCGCGGAGGCGACGAGCGACGATTCGACAACCCCGGCCGTCCAGGCAACGATTGAACGGTACCTCCATACGCACTACCCCTGGACGCAGGACCTGCCCATGCGCCGACGCTGGGGCGGAACGATGGGCCTCGCGCCGGACGGCCGTCCCTGGGGTATGGCTTTTGAATGGGACGGCTCCTGGCCCAGCAAGCGACGGGTACGAGTCGGCCCGACGGATACGACCTCTTTACGGACACGCGCTTCGATGGGGCAGACGAGTCCACCCGGGTCGGCTCGTCCCGTTCCCGCGAGTCGACGCGGACCGGAGGGTAGACCTCAAGTTTTCGTTCACCCGGTCGCCGCGATCGTCATGCGCACGGTTCTCGTTGCGGTTCTTTTGGTAGTTCCGTTTTCGGTGATGGCCCAGCCTGCCCCCGACCCCGTCGACTTTCGCCCACAGGCGCACCGATGGGAGCACCGGCTGCTCTTTGTGTTCGCGCCGTCGGACACGAGCGAGGCACTGACCACCCAGGAGCAACACTTCGAGGACACCGACGCGGGATTTCGTGATCGCGACCTCCTGCTCCTCACGCTTACGAGGGGCGAGGAGGGAACGCGCCGGTCGGCACCGGGGGCGTCCCAACAACCGTTGACCGAGGCGGCGGTGGAACGGCTGTACGATCAGTGTGACGTGCCGGCCGACGCGTTTCGGGTCGTGCTCGTCGGGAAGGATGGCACCGAGAAGCGTCGGAACGCACAGCCCGTCACGGCCCGCTCAGTGTTCGACACCATCGACGCCATGCCGATGCGGCAGCGGGAGATGCGGGAGGAAGGCGCCGACGAGTCGGACTAGCACGCCGCCCACGAGGTTCGGGGCGGTCCGGTCCGCCAGATCCGGGCCCTATAGTTCGACGCCAATCAGCCAGCGGAAGGCCAGTGGGTCTTGGCCCTGTTCGATGCGGCCGGGGTCGCTTGCCCACAGCGGAACCCTGGCGACGATCTCCAACTCACGAAGCACGTCGGACTGGGCGGTCCAGCGGTCGAGGTGGGGAATCGAACCGATGTCGTACCGGGCTCCGATGCCGGCGTCGCCCAACAGGTCGTCGGGCTCGACGCCTGCGAAGAACGCGCCCTTGTCCCACACAGTCCCGATGCCGGAGAAGAGCGAGAGGGTAAGGGGCGAGAGCGAATTCACGGTGGGGAACGGCGTTTTTTCCATGGCGAGACGTCCGGATAGGACGTTTTCGCCCGTTTGTCCAGGTCGGGACGACTGCAGGTACGCCACCGGTCCCGACGAACCGATGCCCACGAGGCGGGCATCCGCGACCGGACGGTCAAAAATCGCGGATGACTGTCGGTAGGCGTCGGAGCGCCATTGCGTTTCGAGGGAGCGTCCTCCCAGCGAGAATTGCTTAAACGAGACGAGCCCCTTTGCCCCGAGGCCCGCGTGAAGATTTGCGGCTCCGGTCAGAGGACCGAGGATCGCTGTTTTTTGCATGCGGAGGCTCGTGCGAGTGGCCCGCATACTGCTTTCAGTACGGGGGCTTCTGCGAGTGGCCTGCATGCCCCGACTACCGGGCGATAGTGTGCCTCCGACGTTGAGTGCCAGTTCCACGCGATCTGCGCCGTCCGACACTTCGTACTGCAGATGGGTGGAGAGGGTATGGAGTTGTCCCCACGGATTCGTGAGTGGAGAGGAGCAGGCCCCTTCGCTTGTAGGCAGGACGCATTGGGTGGTGGAACGGGACGGGTGGACGCCAAAGGCCCGGTCGCTTCGATTGAACAGGTGGCGCAGGGAGAGGTCGAGATGCTCCTCAACGTCGACCAGGGGGGAGCGGAGCGGCAGGTGGACCGACAAGGCGTGCTCAAGCACGCCGAGGTGCTTTGCAGCGGAGAGGCCAATGGTAGAGCGGGGGCCGAGGGGGGAAAAGGAGCGCTCGTAGCGGGCCTCGTAGTCGAGGCCACTGAACCAGGAGCCGGCGTCGGCTGCTTGGAGGGAGGGATCCTCGCCGTTACTCAATAGCACCTCCGGCCACAGGGTCACCATTGCCCGGAGGCTGTGTTCGCCCCGGAAGTACTGGCCGCGCGCCTGCACGCCGCCGCCGAATCCAAAGTCGTGCGCGTAGCCCGCCAATGGACGTACCCCGAGTTCGTACTGCGACCAGTTGGCGGTCGGGGCACGCAGGAAGCGCGTCCGGAGCGGGATGTCGGTTGTGTTATTGAGCCGGTTGAGGTCCGGCGTGCGCTCGTTTGGGTCCAGGGTGGCCGTCTCGACGGGGGCGGGCACTGAGACCGTGATTCTCTTTTGGGGCTGTACCCAGGGCCAGGGATCGGTGACGATCCAGTCGTCGGGCACCGGTTTGTGGCCGTGCATGGTGAGGAGCGGAACGTGCACCCACTGGGTGGAGCCGTCCGCGAGGGTGAGCTTGACGTCGTGGGGAAGCACGGCGTCGCCCTTGCGTTGGAGGGTGAACGAGGCCTCGACGCCGTTGTCCGTGAGGGCATTTTTCAGGCCATCAATAGCGTCGTCGAGCGTGCGGGTCGAGCGTGTGAACTGGTCGAAGTACCAGTCCAGCATGAGTCCGCTTTCCTGCTCGGCGAACTTTTCGAGGTCGAAGGGGTCGGGGTGCTGAAAGGTGCGCTCCTGGAAATAACGCTTCAGCCACCGATCGCGCTGGTCGTCTCCGATCACGTAGCCGAGGAGGTCGACCACCATTTCGCCGCCGGGGTACGTGGCCACGCCGTAGCCGAGGTTGGTCCCAAACCAGTCCCCCGGGGTGCTCAGCGACTCGAAGAGGCCTAGCTTCTGGAAGCGGGCGACGACGGCGGGGGAATGGGATGCTGTGCCGCCGGTGAGATGGGCCATGCCTTCCGCCGTGGCGTAGCTGGTGAAGCCCTCGTCCATCCACGCATAGTCGCTCTCGTTGGTGCCGAGGGCGGCGTAGTACCACATGTGCGCGAATTCGTGGACGGTCGTTCGCAACACGGACTGCCGGCTGCTCTTCTGTTTGAACGCAGGGCCGTCGTAGCTGCTCACGACCGTGAACATGGGGTATTCCATGCCGCCGTCCCCGCCCTGCGCCACCGTCATCTGCGGGTACGGATAGTCGCCGTACTCGCGGCTGAAGAAGGCGGTGAGGGCGGGCATGTCGTTCTTGAGGGGCGTCCACTGCTCGGCCACGTCCGGCTTGTAGAGGAGGTGATGGGTGGTGCCGTCGGCGACCACTTTGTCGTGGATGTAGTCGGGGTCGGCCGACCACGCGAAGTCGTGCACATTCTCGGCTCGGAAGTGCCAGGTCAGGGAGTCGGCGTCGGGGGAGCTGTCGGGCGAGCGCCAGGTGCCGGAGCCGTCGAGGGCGTAGCCGTGGCCCACCGCGTCGGGGTTTTGGAGCTGTCCCGTGGCGCCGAGGGTGTACTCGGCGGGGAGGGTGATGGTGACCTCGAACGAGCCGTACGGGGCGTAGAACTCGCGGTTGACGTATGGGTCGGCGTGCCAGCCGCGCTCGTCGTACTCGGCCATCTTCGGATACCACTGCGTCATGGTGAAGTCGATACGGTCGCCCCGGCTGTCGCGCCCGCTGCGGCGGGTCTGGAGGGGCACCTGGGCGCGCCACCGCATGCGAAACGTGGTCGAATCGTTCGGGGGAATCGGCTCGGCCAGGTCGACCCGCATGACGGTGTCGTGGATATCGTACGCCACGGACTGCCCGTCCTGTGTGAGCGACCGGATGCGGTGCCAGCCTTGCTCGTCGGGAGTCAGGTTGAAGATCCGCGGCACGACGCGCCTATCGGGATCGGGCAGCTCCCGGTTGCGCTTCGCCATCATCGAATTCGGCTGGAAAGCGTTGAAGTACAGGTGGTAGTAGACCGTCCGGAGCGTGTCCGGCGAGGTGTTTGTGTACGTGAGGGTTTGCCGGCCCGTGTACTGGTGATCCTCGGCGTGGAGCGTAATGTCCATGTCGTAGTCGACACGTTGGGCCCAGGACTCCGGAGATTGGCCCGCGGCGGACATCGCGGGCACGAGTGCGACGAGGAGAACGAAGAAAAACGGGCGCAGCATGGCACGTGGAGCGATGGATGCGGGATGGAGGGGAGACTCTCCTCCTGCGGAGGCGGCAGTGGATTGTTTCTCTGCGGGGGAAATGGAGAAAGTCCGTCGGAATCAGGACGTTCCTGGAATCACAGGCCCGGCCTCGTTCGTTCCACTCTCGAGGTATATCCATTAAACAAACGGATTTTCCGGGGTGCCGCCATGACAAAAGCTGATATTGTAGATCGAATTGCCGAGGGAACGGGACTTACCAAAATTGAAACCAAGGCCGTCGTCGAGGGCTTCATGTCGACCGTGAAGGACGCGATGGAAGAGGGACGACGGATTGAACTCCGCGGGTTCGGGGTGTTCGAGGTCGAGCACCGTGCGCCTCGCACCGGGCGCAATCCGCAGACCAACGAGCCGGTGCCGATCGACGAGCGGTACGAGCCGGTGTTTCGGCCGTCCAACAAGTTTGAGAAGGCGGTTGACGAGAAGTACAAGGAGGAGCGGGATGAGAACGAGGTCGAAGAGGCCTCCTAAGCTGGATTGCTCGCCGCCGTACGGATTTTGAATCGAGAACGTCTTCTACGACTATGGCCGACGATCATTCGTGTCCCTCGTGCGGGGCCCGTGTGCCTGCCAGCGCCGATCAGTGTGAGCTGTGTGGGACCTCGATCCCCACGGACGCCGATTCGGCGGACGAGTCTTCTCCTGATGTTGAGGGAGGTACGGACGGGGAGGAAGCGACCGCCGCGCCGGATCCTGGGGCGGACCCGGATGCAGCGGCGAGCGACCCCGACCGTGTGTATTGTCATCAGTGCGGCCACGAAACCCCGGCGACGGCCAATTACTGCAGCCAGTGTGGGACGGAACTGGAGGACCTCACCGACACGCCGACGTCGGCGGGCACCCGTGCGGTCGCGGCGGACTTGCCGGAGGGCACCGAAGAAGCGTCTCCGTCCCCTGAGGCGACGGATGCTTCCACGGCCGAGTCGCAGCCGAGGATGGGACAGCAATTGGCGTGGATGGTGGGCACGGGGCTCGTTCTCGTACTGGGCTTCTTCGGGGTCACGCAGTGGAGCCAGCAGTACGAGTGGGGCAGTGAGCAGGACGAATCGTCCTCGACGACTGCGTCGGAGGGACCGGCCGCGCAGGGAGGACGGCCTTCCGCATCGTCCGGCCCGGCGGGACGACCGTCGAGTCCGCAGGAGGCGGCCGGGGAGCCGAAAGCCCTCTCGACACTCGTGAAAAAGTTGGGCGATACCCTCAGCGGCTCGGTGGCTGGACAGATTGACTCGCTCCGGTCCCTTGAAGCGGAGGCCGCCAGCGAGAACCAACGACAGCTTCAGTCGGAACTCGTGCGACTTTACATCGGGGCCGGTGCGCCGGGCCGTGCTGCGCTCATGCAGCAGAAATTGGCCGACGCTACCGGTACGGTGGAGGCCCGTCGTCGGGCTGCCGACCTTCTGTATCAGTGGATGCGGCAGGTTGAGCGCGAGGCTGGCCGGGCGCGAGTGTCCGACGTGGCGCGGCATGTCGCGACCGAGTACGAGAGTGTCGTTCAGAAGCGGCCGCAGAACCTGGACGCCCGGACCCGCATGGGAGAAGCCTACCTCCTGACGAACAATCCGATGAAGGGCATTCAGGCCATCAACGGGGTTCTGAAAGACGATTCGACGTTCGTGCCGGCCCGGTTTCAGAAGGGACTTGCGCTTCTGCAGATCAATCGCGTAGACCAGGCCGTGCGCGAATTTAAACAGGTGAAGACCTACGCCGACTCCGAGAATCCTTTCTACAAGCAGGCCGAGCGGGCCATCAAGGTCATTAACAAGCGAACCTCGTCGCAGAGCAGGGGCGGAGCGGAGGCATCGGCTCCCAGTTCGTGACGAGGACCCCGTTCGTGTGACTGTCGCTTTCGCATGAGGGCTCGCCGGACCATGGAAATGGACATCGACCGGATCGACAACGATGCGGTTCAGGCTGCCGTGCGGCGCGCCGAAGAGCGGACAGCGGGCGAGATTGTGCCGGTTGTCGTGGCCCGGAGTTCGGACTACGAGGTGGCAACTTGGCGTGGCGCGGTAACGGCTGCGGGGCTGGCGCTTGCAGGCGGGTTGCTTCTGCTCCAGGTGTACGACGGGGAAGGTTCCGGCCACATTGCTGACGGCCTGGGTCCTCGGGGCGTCTCTCCTGATCGGCGTGGTGGGGGCGTTGGGGTGACGGTCGTGCCTCCGCTTCAGCGTCTCTTCGCCGGGCGTGCCCTTCTCGGTGAGGCTGTGCGTCGGTGTGCCCTGCAGTTTTTTCGTGCGGGAAGAGGTGTTTGCCACCCGCGACCGCACCGGGATTCTTCTTTTTGTCTCGCTGCTGGAACGTCGGGTGGAGGTAATTGGAGACATCGGAATCAGCGAGCGGGTTCGGGCCGACGACTGGGATGCGGTTGAGTCGTCCATCCGGGAGGGCATCCGCACGGGGACGCTGACCGACGGGCTCGTGGCGGCAATCGGGCTCTGTGGGCGCCTGCTGGAGCGGCGAAGCGTGAATGTGCGTCCCGACGCCGAGAACGAGTTGGCCGACGCGGTTCGCACACAGGAACGCCCGGACGAGACGGACGCCGAATCCGGGGACGAGG
>PXUA01000010.1:13375-65019 GCA_003022435.1 Bacteroidetes bacterium SW_9_63_38
AAGCAGTTTGCTATTGCTCCACGCTCCAGCTTGAGGTATGGACGGACGAGGTCCGTCCAAAGCTCGATTGCACAACGGACCAGTTGAAGCTGCACTAGGCCTTCTCGATTTCCAGCACCAGGCCGTCAGTGTCGCGTACGAAGAGGCGGCCCTTCACCTCCCGGTACTCGTAGTCCTGTGCGTCCAGGCGGGAGCGGAGGGAGTGCCAGTCGCGGTCGGGAAGACTGAAGCCGACGTGGTGAATGGCTCCGCGCCCCGGCACGGACGGGTGCTCCATCTCCGGCATCTCGATGAGCTCCAGGACATCGCGGTCTCGGCCGTCTCCGAGCAGGGCCCGCCGTCGGCCTTCCCGCACCGGATCGTCTTCCACGGTTCGGAGGACGAGCCCGAGGAGGTCCACATAGAAGTCCGTGGCGGCCTCCAGGTCGGTCGTCATGATGGAAGCATGGTCAAGCTGCACGTCGATCGGGGCGTCGCTGGAATCAGTCTGAGAAGAGGCAGTCGGCATGGTGCGAGCGTCGCGGCGTGGCAAAGGGGGGGAGCGTGGAGCCGTCAGGAAGAGGTCGGAGCCGGATCGGGTTGGAAGTCGGAGGCGTCAATGCCGAGGCGCTTCATTTTTTTGTAGAGGCCCTGTCGGGATAGGCCCAGTACGTCGGCCGAAGCGGTCACCTGTCCCTCGCAGGCCTGCAGCACGCGCTCGATCATCGTCTTCTCCGTTTGGGAGAGCACGTCGCTGAGCGATCGGTCCGGGTGGAGGATGGCGTCGGGGGGTGTGTCGTCGCCGTCTGTGTCTGATCCGGCACCCTCGACAATGCGATCGAGCAGCATCGTGCGGTCGATGGTCTGCACAGGCTCACTCTCAATGTGTACGAGTACGCGTTCCAGTTCATTGCGGAGTTGGCGGACGTTACCGGGCCAGTCGTAGTGCAGCAGGGCCTCCATGGCGGGATGCGTGACGGCGGCGCTTGTGGTCGTTTGTACGGGCTCGGGCGGGAGAGTGTCGAGAAAGTGGCGCACTAGCAGGGGAATGTCGGCCCGGCGCTCGCGTAGCGGCGGCATACGGAGCGAGAGGGCGCTCAGGGACTCGCGGAGGGCCGGTCGAAGGGCGTCGTCGTGAGCGTCGAGGGCATCGTCGGTGGTCGCGATCACGCGCACATCAACGGGGGTGAGAGTGGTACCGTTTGTCGGGACCACACCGCCGGTATCGAGGAGGTGCAGCAAGGTATCTTGCGCCGCGGTGGGCAGGGCGTTCACGTCCTCAATGAGAAGCGTGCCCCCGTCGGCCTCGTGGACGGCACCCGGAACGAGCGTCCCGTCGTCGTCGACGGTGCCGAACAGACGTTCGGGGAGGGGGGCTTGCTGCATGGTTTCGCACGCGACGTGTCGCAGGGGCGCTTCGGCTCGGAGGCCAGTGTCGTGGAGCGCACGGGCCAGCCGACGTTTTCCGGTTCCGCGTTCGCCGGTGATGAGGATCGGGCGTGCATTCGTGCGCAGGGACCGCATCTTGTCCACCACCGTCGCCATGGCAGGGCTTTGCGCGACGAGGTCGTCGGGGAGGGAGGCGTCGGTCGCCGGGGGAGAGTACTGCGGGTGCGACTGCCTGTCCTGCGCCCGGTTCAGGGCGAGGCGCAAGAGGGGACGCCAGAGGCGGAGCCGGGACTGTGCGGCGTCCCAGTCCGGATCTTCTGTGCGGTCGACCTCGACTCCCAGTGCGAGGGTGGGGCGGTCGTCGTGCAGTCGGACCCAGTCGGCCGGTCCGTTCGGGGTGGGAGCGGGAGCGTCGGTGGGCCATTGGAGGCCGTCGGGGCGGTCCCCGCGCTCATGCAACAGTTCGGGGGCTCGGTCCGAAGAGAGGCGACACACCCCTAGCCAGCGATCCGGGAGAAGCCCGGCGACGGTCTGGAGCCACGCGTTGGCGACCATAGGCACCGAGAGAGACGCCCGACGGAGCGTGACGGCGAGAGCGGCGTCGGACGGAACGGCCGGCGGATGCGGACGGGCAGTGGCGTCGGGGGAACCCTCACCGGCCCCCTCGGCCAGGGCGGTGGCGACGTCCACCTCGTCGGGGGCGTCCAGATCTGCGAAGGTCGATTGGGCGGCCACCGCGAGGGCATGGGCCCGGTCGTCGTGCTCGAGCTGTGCGAGTGCCAGCTGCAGAGACGCCGTTCGGTACCGGTCGTTCATCGTCGTTGCCGCCGCGAGGGCATGCCGGTAGGCGTCGGTGGCGTCGTCGGCGTCGCCGGCCGACTGCGCAACGGCGCCCTCGGCGGCGAACCGACGGGCGGCCACAGGTAGGGTGCTCAGGAGATCGTCGTACCGCTCGGCCTCGGTCAGGTGAGTGCGGGCCGTGTCCAGGTCGGAGCGAGCGGCGGCCGTTCGGGCCATCTTCAGGAGGGCCCGCACCTGTCGTCCTCGGTGTCCGGTTTCGGAGGCATTCCGATAGGCGCGCTGCATCCAGGTGTAGGCCGCGTCGAGGTTGTGATCGTGTGCCTGCAGCTCTCCCCGGAGCAGGGCGAGGGGGGCGTGTTTGTGGCCGTGGGGCAGGTGGTCGGCGTCGTCACGGAGCGTGTCGAGTGCGGCGGCCGTCGACGGGTCGTCCGTTCGCAGGGCGATGCGGGCCCGGAGCAGACGAAAGGGCGCACGGTAGACTGGCACGTCCGGGAGGTGATCGGCCGCGTCGTTAAGCACCTCCCGGGCCTCGGTCCCGTTTCCGAGCCGGAGCAGGGCGTCGGCGTGCGCCCGATGTGCGGTGACGAGCGGGGCTTTGACACGACGGTCGGCTTGAATGAGAATCGACACGGCGGTGTCGGCGGTGTCGATCACGTCGGATGGCGACTGCCCGAGGGCAAGACGGAGGGCGGCGTCGTGGGCGTGGGCGGTGCCCTGGATCTGCCGGTCCTGCCAGTCCTCGCCGATTGCCCGCAGCGCCTGGAGATGCGTGCCGGTTTCGTCGTACCGTCCCGCTGAACGAAAAGCCGGGAGGCTAAGCTCATGAGTCCACCGATCGAGGAGGCGGTCGTTCAGGGCCGGCCGCAGGTCCTCAACGGGCGACAGGGTCTGTCGCAGAAGGGCGTATTCCCCGAGGCGTTCATAGGCCTGAGCCTGTCCCAACAACGCCCAGGAACGCCCACGCGGGTCGTGGACCGAATCGAACAGTTCCTCCGCGTGCTGGAGACGGTGGAGGGCCCGCGTCGTCATGCGGGGGGCGCGGGGCTGCCGGGCGTGGGCCCAGCCGCGCCAGAGCGCGACCTCCGCGCGAACGCACGTGCACAACTCCTGCACATCCGACAGGGCGGGAAGCCGGTCGAGGGCACGTTTCGGGTGGTCGCGATGCACGACCTCAATTTGTCCGCGGAGGGCGTGCAGCAGCAACTGCCCGGTGCTGGCTGCCGGCGCGTCGACCGGCTCCAGCAACGGATCGATCATCTGCATCACGTCTTCGGCCCGCCCGTTGCCGAGCAGGTCCCGCGCCATCGCTATGGTCGTCGCGTGATCCATGTTCGAGTTGCGAACTTCGAATGGCGAATGAGAAAAGGAAAACGTCCAACTCGAAATTCGACACTCGAAATCCGGAATTGGGTTACATAAAGCCGAGTTCGAGGCGGGCCTCTTCCGACATCATCTCGGGCGAGAAGGGCGGCTCGAAGGTCATCTCCAGGTTGACACTTTCCACACCGTCCGTCTCCCGCACCGCGTCCTCCGTCTGGCCCGGAAGCACGCCCGCGGCCGGGCAGTTGGGGGCCGTGAGCGTCATCAACACGTCGACGTGACTGTCGTCCTGGACCTCGAGGTGATAGATCAGCCCCAGGTCGTAGATGTTGACCGGAATCTCCGGATCGTAGATTTCCCGAAGCGACTCCACGATCCGATTGTAGAGATCATCGTCCGGCGTATCCTGGACGTGGTCCGGGACCGTGTCTGGGATCTCGATGCTAGTGTTTTCCTTGTCGTCAGGAATGTCCGCTTCGCCGCCGCCTCCGGCACCTGGGGGCATGCCGCCGCCCATTGCTCCTGCGCCTGCTGGGTTCATGGTCGCGTTTCGGGTTGTGGGTTGTGTGTTGTGGGTTATGCGTTATTGCGTTTCTCCCTCCTTGAGACCCGTCTCGAACGAGGGCATTGCCTCGTGCGCATCGGAGCCGATCACGCATCACGATTCACGGATCAATTCCGGAAGGTGCGAGCGCGTTCGCGCATCTGCTCGATCATGGCCCGGAGGCCGTTGTTGCGCTGCGAGCTCAGGTTGTCCTGCAGGCCGATCTCGTCGAGGAAGTCGAACTCCGCGCTCTCGACGGCCTCCGGCGGCTGCTCGTTCAGGACGCGGATGACCAGCGCCGCAAGGCCTTTTGTAATCTTGGCGTTGCTATCGCCCTCAAAGCGAAGGACATTGTCGTCCTCGTCGTAGTCGGCCCGAATCCAAACGTCCGACTGGCAGCCGTGAACGTAATGGTCGTCGGTTTTGTCGTCGTCGTCGATCACAGGAATGTCGTCGCCGAGCTCCATCAGGTGCTCGTACCGGCCCATCCAGTCATTGAAGAGAGCAAACTCGTCCACAATCTCCTGGGCGCGGTCCGAGATGGTGTCAGTTGCAGGCATGTTTGGGATCGTCGGTCGCTTGTCGCAAGGATCGTTGTCACGTGTGCTGAAAGAGTCCCGGTCGGGAGCACTTACCCGAGCATGTCCTTCACCTTCCGGAGGCCGTTGGCCAGCGCGTCGGCGTCGTCCCGAGTGTTGTACGCCGCGAACGAGGCGCGGATCGTGCCGGGGAGGCCGTAGCGCTTCACGAGCGGCTGCGTGCAGTGGTGACCGGTGCGCACCGTGATGCCCATCCGGTCGAGGAAGGTACCGGCATCGTAGGGGTGGACATCGTCGAAAACGAACGACAACACGCTTGTCTTGTCCGGGGCCGTGCCGATGATACGCACCCCGTCGATGGCCCGTGCCTGCTCGGTCGCGTGGGCCAGCACGTCCTCCTCGTGGGCCTGCACGGCCTCCCAGTCGAGATCCATGATGTACTCGGCCGCCGTACCGAGTCCCACGACGTCCGCGATGTTCGGAGTTCCCGCCTCAAACTTGTGGGGCGGGTCGTCGTGGGTCGTGCCGTCGAACGAGACCTGATCGATCATGTCGCCGCCGCCCTGGTACGGGGGCATGGCGTCCAGGTGCTCGTACTTGCCGTACAGGATGCCGATGCCCGTAGGCCCAAACATCTTGTGCCCCGAGAAGGCAAAGAAATCAGCGTCCAGCGCCTGCACGTCGATCGAAAGGTGCGGAGCCGACTGCGCCCCGTCCACCACCACCGGCACGTCGATCGCGTGCGCCGCGTCGATCAGGTCCGCCACGGGGTTGATGGTGCCCAGCGTGTTCGAAATGTGGGTCACCGCCATGAGGGCTGTATCCTCCGTCAAAAATTCCCCGAGCCGGTCCATCTGCAGCTCACCGCGATCAGTGACCGGCAGCACGCGAATCTCCGCGCCCACCCGTTCGGCCAGCATCTGCCAGGGGACGATGTTGGAATGGTGCTCCATCTCTGTGAGGAGAATCTCGTCGCCCTCCTCCACGACCATCTGCCCGAACGCAGACGCCACGAGGTTGAGTCCCTCCGTGGTGCCTCTCGTGAAGATAACCTCCTCGGGGCGATCCGCATTCAGAAAGGTTTGCATCGATGCGCGGGCCGACTCATACTCGTCGGTGGCCTCCTGGCTGAGCCGATGGACGCCCCGGTGCACGTTGCTGTTCTCGTGCCGGTAGAAGTGGTCCAGCCGGTCGATCACCGAAGTGGGCTTCTGCGAGGTCGCTGCGTTGTCGAGGTACACGAGCGGCGTGTCCTCGTAGATGTCCTGCTGCAGCGCTGGAAAGTCCGCGCGGAACGCCTCCACGTCGAAGGAGGCCGTGTCGGTCGTGGGGGAGGTCGTGGCGGGCATACTTTTTAGGTATGTAAATGGGTACGTATGTAGTGCAGCGTCCACCGTCAATCTACAGGGTGGTGAATGCCGTACGCATCCTCGGCCCAGTTCGGGAAGACGTGATTCGTGACTGCTAATCCGGCAGCCTATGCGACGCACAGGCCGCCTCACGCAATACGAATGCCGCGCCCTGAGTGGAAACGAGGAAGTGCCTTCGGGGTGCAATACGTCGCCTGAAAACGGGCACTTCTGTGAAGCGGAACCGAGGACTTCAAGGGTACAGAATGAGCCTTGACACTGCAGTAGGTATGTAGGTCAATCACGTACACACGTACAGACCTACACACCTACATACACGAAGTTAAACGTACGTAGCAAAACGGTCGCGGACCAGTTCCGTCACGTGATCGCGGAAGGCGTCGATGCCGAGCTCACTCAGCACCTCTTCGCTGAAGGCTTGCAGCATCAGGATTCGGGCCTGGCGCTCCGAGATGCCGCGCGAGCGGAGGTAGAAAACGCCCTCTTCGTCGACCTGTCCCGTCGTGGCGCCGTGGCTGCACTCCACGTCGTCGGCGTAGATTTCGAGCTCCGGCTTCGTGTAGATCTGCGCATCGTTGTCCATCACGAGGGTATCGTTCTGCTGATACGCATCGATGCGCTGCGAGCCGCGGGCGACGTACACCTTGCCGTTGAAGACGGCCGTGGACTCGTCGTTGAGCACGTGCTTGTAGAGCTCGTTGCTGTTGCAGTCGGGCTGGACGTGGTCCATGCGCGTGTGGTTGTCCACATGCATGTCGTCCTTCCCGATCACGAGGCCGAAGAGGTTGGACTCGCAGAATGTGCCGTCCGCCTCGACGGTCGCGTTGTTGCGAATAACCTCGCCGGTGTACGTGACCGCCTGCGTGGAGTACACGCTGTTATCCTTCTGCTGGGCCGCGCGAGTATGGACCTGCGAGGCCGAGTGTCCTTCGTCCTGGAAGAGGTAGTGATCCAGGTTGCCCCTTTCACCGACGAATGCCTCGCCCACCGTGTTGGTGAACGTCTGCGCGTCGGTCAGGGCGTGCTGCGCCTCTACGATCTTCGCAATCGCGCCGTCCTCGACGACGAACAGGTGGCGCGGCTGGAGGAAGAGGTCCTCGTCACTGGCCGTGATGTGGAGGAAGAAGATGGGCTTCTCGACGATGGTGCCGGACGGGACGTACGCGAACGCGCCATCCTGCACGAACGCCGTGTTGAGGGCCGTCATCGCGTCGTCCTCGTAGTCGGCGTACCGGCCGTAGTGCTCTTCCACCACGTCCGGATGCTCGTCGCCGGCCTGTGCGAGGCTGCTGACGACGACGCCCGAGGGCAGCTCGCCGATGTCGGAGAGCGACTCGTCGACCCGTCCGTTGACGAGCACGACGCGGTGGGCGTTCATGTCGTCGATGAGGAAGGGGGCGATGTCACTCTCGTCGACCGACGGGGGCTCGGCCCCCAGCGGGAGCGTGTACGGCCGGTCGATGATCTTGGCGATGTTCGTGTACTTCCACAGCTCCAGGTCGTTGGTTGGAATCCCGAGCTCCGCGAAGTGCTCGATCGCGTCTTCGCGTTGCTTGGAGATTGAGGCACTCGTGCCATTCAGTGTCTGGCCGTGGTTGACCTCAAAGGCCGAAATAAACCGGTCCTTGGGATCGGAATCGGTGTCAAGTGCAGTCGTCATGATACGGCAAAAGGGGATATTGGGGAAGACAAGGAAGGAGGCGAGAGGGACCGGCCTCAAGACGAATAGGACTCGGGGCCCGACCGGACGATGCTACGCCGCCGCGGCCGCCGCTTCCTCGCGGATCCAGTCGTACCCCTTCTCCTCAAGCTTGTGTGCAAGCTCCTGATCGCCGGAGTGCACAATCTCGCCGTCGAGCATGACGTGGACACGATCCGGCGTGATGTACTGCAGGATGCGCTCGTAGTGGGTAATGACGAGGAAGCCGCGTTCCTCATTCCACAGCTTGTTGACCCCGTTCGACACGTTCTGGAGCGCGTCGATGTCGAGGCCAGAGTCGGTCTCGTCGAGAATCGCAAGCTTGGGCTGCAGCATCGCGAGCTGGAAGATCTCGTTGCGCTTCTTCTCGCCGCCGGAGAAGCCCTCGTTCACCGAGCGCTTCGTGAGATCGGCGTCGATGTCGACGAGCGACGCCTTCTCGCGCATGTACTTCAGGAAGTCAGCGGACGAGAGCTCGTCCTGTCCACGCGCCTCGCGGACCGAATTGACCGCCTCCTTCAAGAAGTTGGTCATGCTCACGCCGGGTAGCTCCACCGGGTACTGAAAGGCCAGGAAGATGCCTTCCTCGGCGCGCTCTTCCGGCTCCAGCTCCAGCAGGTCTTCGCCCTGGAAGAGGATTTCGCCCTCCAGGACTTCGTATTCCTCGCGCCCGGCCAGCACGGCCGCCAGCGTGCTCTTGCCGGAGCCGTTGGGGCCCATGATCGCATGCAGTTGGCCGGTGTCGAGCGTCAGGTCGACGCCGTTGAGAATCTTGATGTCCTCATCTTCGACGCCAGCGTGCAGGTTCTCGATTTCTAGAAGTGCCATATCTCGTTTGCTTGTGAGTGGTGCGTTCGAAAAAATGTCGTTCGGCTTGTGGGGAGAGCGTGGGGGAACGGGAGCGTGGGAGAGCGGGAGCGAGAAAAGTGTGCTCCCGTGCTCCCAAGCGCCCATGCTCTCAGGCCCCATGCTCTTGTGCAATTATCCAACGCTGCCTTCCAGTTCAATGGCGAGCAGCTCCTTGGCCTCCACGGCAAACTCCATGGGCAGCTCCTGCAGGATTTCCTTGCAGAAGCCGTTCACGATGAGCTTGAGCGCTTCCTCCTCGCCCAGGCCGCGCTGATGGCAGTAAAACATCTGGTCTTCGCCCACCTTCGAGGTCGTGGCCTCGTGCTCGATCTGCGCCGACGGGTTGGCGCTCTCGATGTAGGGGTAGGTGTGCGCCCCGCAGTCCGGACCCAGCAGCATCGAGTCGCACTGGGAGAAGTTGCGGGCGTCGTCGGCGTTCTTGCCCACCTTCACCAGGCCGCGGTAGCTGTTGTCGGCCACGTCGGCCGAGATGCCCTTCGAGATGATGGTACTCTTCGTGTCCTTCCCGATGTGCTGCATCTTCGTGCCGGTGTCGGCCTGCTGGTGTCCCTTGGTGAAGGCCACCGAGTAAAACTCGCCAACCGTGTCGTCCCCGGCCAGGATGACCGACGGGTACTTCTGCGTGACGGCCGAGCCGGTCTCCAACTGCGTCCAGCTGATCTTGGAGTTGTCGCCCTTACAGATACCGCGCTTCGTGACGAGGTTGTAGATGCCGCCGTTGCCCTCCTCGTCGCCCGGGTACCAGTTCTGGATGGTGGAGTACTTGATCTCCGAGTCCTCGTGGGCGATGAGCTCCACCACGGCGGCGTGGAGCTGGGTCTCCTTCCGCATCGGAGCGGTGCAGCCTTCGAGGTAGCTCACGTAGGCGCCCGGTTCGGCCACGATGAGCGTCCGCTCAAACTGGCCGGTCCCCTTCTCATTCATGCGGAAGTACGTGGACAGCTCCATCGGACACTCGACGCCCTCCGGCACGTAGACGAACGAGCCGTCGCTGAAGACCGCGGAGTTGAGCGCCGCGTACAGGTTGTCCGTGTAGGGGACCACGCTGCCGAGGTGTTGCCGCACGATCACCGGATGGTCACGGGCGGCCTCGCCGAAGGACTTGAAGATCACACCCTTTTCTTTCAGCTTCTCCTTGAAGGTGGTGGCCACCGAGACGCTGTCCATCACCGCGTCGACGGCCACGCCGGTGAGGGCTTTCTGCTCTTCGAGAGGAATGCCCAGCCGCTCGAACGTGTCGAGGATCTCTTGGGGCACCTCGTCGAGACTTTCGTAATTGGCCTTGTCCTTCGGCGCGGAAAAGTAGTGCATGTCCTGGAAGTCGGGCCGCTCGTAGTCGAGGTGGGCCCAGTCCGGATAATGCCCGCTCTCAAGAAGATCGGTGAAGTACTCGTAGGCCTTCAACCGCCAGTCGAGCAGCCACTCCGGCTCGTTCTTCCGGTCGGAGATGTATCGAACGATGTCTTCGCTCAGGCCTTTCGGGGTTGTTTCCGACTCGATGTCGGTGGACCAGCCGTGCTCATACTCCTCGCTGGCCTTTCCTTCGAGGTACTCTGTTTCGGACGTGCTCATAACGATGCCTGGTTCGTCTCGTGTGTGTGCCGATGTGAAGGTGTGGATCCGCGAGGATCTTCAACGCCCGAATCTTCAAGCCCTCCCGATGACAGGGATGGAGGAGGCTGGGGGTCAGCGGATCAGCAAGACCGGTTTGGACGACCAACGTCTTCGGACGACCAACGTCGTCACATCCGGCGGTCGACGCAGGAGTGTAAACCGGCGTTTACGGGGTTTTCTTTGTCAACGCACGGTTACAACCAGACCTATTGGGCTTCGTTCCTGGCGGCATGGCCGAGTTCACGTCTTCATTGCAACTTGGGGGCGCCTGCGAGACGAAGAAGCGGAAGCGGGAGCAGGGTAGAGAAACCTTCACGCAGCTCATGAGGTTACAGGCAACCGTGCTGAAACCTCTCCAATAGTCAGGCTTCTTCCATGACAATTTCGATGACCGACCGGGCCGTGGAGCAGATTCATGAGATAGCCGGAAATGAGAACGTCGACTTGAGCGAAAAGATGCTCCGCGTGGCGGTCGTTCCGGGCGGATGTTCAGGGCTCACGTACGACCTCGGATGGGACACGACTGTGCAGGAGGAGGACACTGTGGAGCAGCATCAGGACGTCACCGTGGTGCTCGACAAGAAGAGTCGCCTGTATCTGGACGGGACCGAGTTGGACTTTACCGATGGTCTCGACGGCGAGGGTTTCCACTTTTCGAATCCACAGGCCACCCGCGAGTGTGCCTGCGGTGAGTCGTTCGCACTGTAGAAGGTATCCCTGTAAACGGACGTTTACAACGGGGGTTTACCATGAACAAGCCCGCACCGACCTGGGAACCTGTTTTAATTTATGGCCGGCTCTACAATCGCGATCAGATACTCCGGACGAGATGCTGAATCGAAATGATGGCGGTCAGAAATCAGGCTGTTCTGCACGGATGTGCAGTCGTTGCGTCCCGGTAGATCCAGAACGCTTGAAGTTAAAACAGCTTCTGAGATCGATAACGTCCGTTTTCTGCTTGCGGCTGCACACGGTCCGGGAAATCTGAGACTCCCAAAACTTAGACCTACAGAGGCTTAGACTCCCAAAATTTTACCGGACGAGTCTAGCTGATTCCCGAGCCTCCGGGGAAGATGGGTTCCGTGCGTTCTCACGGATTGGTACGTCGGCGAAGATGGAGAAGACATGGCAACATGCGTCCTGATTCAACGTGCCTGAATGGGGGGCTCGCGCTGTGTATCGTTGCCGAACTGCCATTCTGCCCTTCACGTGCGCAGAAGCACACTTTCCATGTGTTCATGGTCTTTTCGGGTACACCGGATCGTCGGGGTGCTCCTCCTAGCGGGGGCGTTCACCGGCCTCGTCGTCAGCCGGTCCCTCAGTCTTTCACCGGCGGATGTGGTCCCGATTGGCATGTTTTCGGAGATGGACCCTACGCGGGATCGTCCGGAGGAGTGGCAGGCGCTTCCCCTGGCAGAGGTGTACAAGAAGACGGTGTACGACCTTGTTGAGAAAGACGGCACGGTCGTTCTTCGAGCTCGGAGCGACTCCAGTACGTCTGCCATCGGGGTCGAGCGGCGGGTCGATCTAATGAGCCGCCCCATTCTGGAGTGGCGCTGGAAGGTCGGGGGCCTCATCGCGGGAAGCGACGTTCGTCAACGAGCTCGGTTCGACGCTCCGGCTCGGGTGGTCGTCGACTTTGAGTACGATGACCTTCGCCTTTTGTATCGTCTCAAGACGGTGGCGATGCGGGCATTGGGCTACGACATTGTGCCAAAGCGATCCATCATGTACGTCTGGTCGAATCGCATGCCTCTGGAGACAGTGGCGTCAACGCCGTACGCCGAGTGGATCAAGATGGTGCCTGTCCAACGCGGCTCTACGAAGGTAGGCACCTGGGTCACAGAGCGTCGTGACGTGCGGGCGGATTACCGGCGGATATTTGGGGAAGAGCCGCCCCCGGTCCACGGCGTGGCACTCATGACGGACACCAACAGCCTCGGAGACTCGGTCACGACGTACTACGGGGATATCGTCTTTCGACGCGCACGGCCGGACTCGGCGGCCGGCGGATTGCCTTCGTTTGGGCAGTTCATCCGACCAAAGAAGCAGTCCTAATCACTCGATCCATTCAAGCTGCTTTCTGCCCGATGGGCGCGAACACGCAGCAGGACTCCGCACACACCGACGCTGATCGTTCTCCTGTTCCTCTACCGGAGGGGACCCGGCTGCGAGAGGAGTATCGCGTCGGTCCGGTACTGGGGGCCGGCCGTTTCGGCATCACTTACAAAGCGCACGACGAGCACCTCGACACCGCCGTCGCGATCAAGGAATACTACCCGCGCCAGATTGCTGGGCGGGTGGAGCAGGACGCAACGGTTCGTCCCTTCACTGGAGAAGATGAGGAGTTTGCGTTCGGCCTACAGCAATTCATGGAGGAGGGGCGGACGGTAGCGCGGTTTGAACATCCGAACCTCGTCGATGTCTGGTCCTACTTCGAAGAAAACGGGACGGGGTACCTCGTGATGGAATATTACGAGGGAGGGTCCCTGGCGGCGTACGTAAATCGCAGGGGCGGGACCCTGCCCGAGGAGGAAGCGCTTTCTTTAATTCGGGGCGTTCTGCACGGACTCGACACGGTCCACAAACAGGGAGTATTGCACCGCGACGTGGATCCGCAGAACGTGTACCGGACCTCGGAGGGACGGGCAATCCTGATCGATTTTGGGGCCGCTCGGGAGTCCGTCTCGGCACGTAGTCGGCAGCTATCGGTGATCTTAACGCCCGGCTACGCGCCCCTCGAACAGTATTCGTCCCGGGGCGAGCAGGGGCCCCACACCGATATTTACGCCGTGGCGGCTACGCTGTATGAGTGTCTGACGGGGGTGACGCCCGTGGAGGCGCCTGATCGGATTCAAGACGATGAGCTGGTGCCGCCCCAAGAGCTCCGATCGGACATCTCCGAGGAGACGAGCGCGGCGGTGATGAGGGGATTGGCGGTCGACCCTGAAAAACGGCCGTCCTCCGCACCCGAGTTCGCCGAACTCCTCGGCGCGGAGACCGACGACGGGGTACGGAAGGAAAAGGGGCCATCGGGGACTACGGATTCCTCGGTCTCTCCTGCTTTAGAGTCAGAGCACGCGCTTGATGATGCGCACACCACCCAGGGCGGGACGGAGGCTGCTCCCCTCCACGCGGAGCCGGAACGTCCTGCCTCCGGGGAGGCCTCGCAATCGTCTACGGTCAGCATTCTAGGGATCGTGACGGGCATCGGAGGCGTCGTGGGGGGAACGCTTCTGTACAGCGAGGCGAAACCAGTCGAGGTACTGGCGTTCTTCGGGACGTGGGTGGCCGTCTGTGTTGGAGTCGTAGGCCTTTTTCGCGAGGGCGAAAAGGTAATGAGTACCGAGAGTCGGGCGGCGGTGAGCGACTGGCTGTTGCAGGAGCACTTCGCGGAGCGACACTCGAACTGGCCGGGAACGTTTGTGGCGCTCTTCGACGCGCTGTTTACCAGAAAGCATCTTTCCTGGACGTGCTTTCGCCGGTCGGCGTTCACCTCGGTCGTTGTCATGTCGATTCTATTTGCTGGCTTCGCGGGCTTTGGCCTCATTACGCTCCCGACCACCCTGTCAGACCTCGCAGAGATCGCACTGCTCCTGGGGTTTCCCGTGGCGTTAAACATTGTGATCGATTACACCTCACTTTTCGAGACGCGATGGGTCCTCGGACAGATGAGCATGACCGATCACACCGCCAAGCACGTTGGCTATCTGGGGCTTGACCTCTTCCTGACGGGGCTTTGTGTTATTCTTCCCGTTTCGGTGCTACAAATCTTCGGACTCGGCGTCATGACGGAGTTCTCAGCGATGACGACAGCGTTTTGGTACCAGTTGGGGAGTGCTCTCCTGAACATGATGGAGCTCTTTCTGACGATTACGCCGGAGGGATTGGGAGAGATTCCACGGGTGATGAGCATTATGCTGTTCTCAACGCTGTTTACGTCGATCTGGGTGTGGCTGTACGCGGTCGCTGGCGGCGTGCTGCGGGTCTTTCAGCCCGTGCTGGAAAGCCTCGACTGGCTGAAGCGGCACCTGAATGTAGAGTCCCGCCCCTTGCACGTGATGGGAATGCTCCTTGCCCTGCTGATTTCGATCGGATTTGCGGTGACAGCCCCGTTTGTGCTCTGAGGCCTCGGTAGACGCGCCTTGGGACGGGGCATTGCCGTCGGTTGAGTAGGACGAGACGCCGGATCCTTCACCATGCTGAGAGCCGCCATGAGCACACCGCGCAAGTATTTCTTGGCAATGGGGGGACTTTCGCTATTGCTGGTGGGGATGAGTATTGGGCGAGGGCGGGTCCGCGGCGCTTCGAACGACCTGCCGTGTCGAGCGAGCGACCCATCCTATATTGGCGTGGAGGTGGAAGGCTGGGGAAATCGTTCCCGGTGCGAACGTCGACGACCGGACACGCAATGACGCGCCGACGCGCGCGATCGTTTCCTTCGACTACGATTCCCTCAGTCTCCGGCACCGCCTGAAGATCGTGGTGCTCCGGGCCATGGGGGTCGACATTGTGCCCCGCCGGGCGCTGGTGTACCTTTGGACGAATCAGAGCAAAGACTACGACGTCACTGCGAACCCCTTCTTTCCATGGATGCGACAGATTCCGGTTCGCAGTGGGACGACCGATGTGGGGACTTGGCAGGTTGAGCGTCAAAACGTTCGTCGGAATTACCGAACGTATTTTGGGGGGAATCCTCCGCCCGTTGACGGCATCGGAATCATGACGGATACCAACGACCTGAACGCGTCTCTCACCACCTATTTCGGAGACATCGTTTTTCGAACTGTTACGAACGCAGATTCGATGGCCCGGCGGTCGGTTGAGGGCGATTCGCCATAGCACTGCTGGACATAGAGATAGAAAAGACGGGGCTCGGGAAGGTCGTATGAAGGGGGCGGCAGGAAGGACACATTTGCGTGCGTGGACGTTCGCTATTCGCAATCCCGAAAGGCATGCTTGGTGAGTGTAAATGTCCGTAGCATTGGGGTCGGTATGCGTTAGCCTTTCCCGAGACTGATTTCGGGACGGGGGCGAGGACGCGACCGGGAATCACGGACTGGTCCGGATTTTGCTCCTCTCATCATGCTGCCCCCCCCACCGACACCAACGACACTCTCTCGATCATGGCCCTGAATCCGGATTCGGACCGAGAGAACGCCTCGGCGACGCGCCCGGCGATGACCCTTCCAGCAGAGACCCGTCTTCGGGACGAGTACCGGGTGGGCGCGGTGCTCGGCATCGGAAGCTTTGGGATTACCTACTGGGCGCGCGACGAGCACCTAAATACTGTCGTGGCCATCAAGGAATACTATCCTCACCATCTGGTGGAGCGGGCCGAGCGGTGCACCGTCCAGCCCCAAGAGGGTGAGGACCCCGACGAGTTTGCGTTCGGGCTGGAGCAGTTTCGACAAGAGGGACGCACCCTGGCCCGGTTCAACCACCCGAACGTCGTGGACGTGCGCTCCTACTTTGAGCAGCACGGCACCGGTTACTTGGTTATGGACTACTACGACGGCCAGACCCTCGCCGGACATATTGAGGAGCACGGGGGCACATTGCCGGAGAAGCTGGCCCTGGCCCTTATGCAAGACATCCTCAACGGGCTGCGCGCGGTCCACGCCGAGCACGTCTTACATCGTGACATTACGCCGGAAAACATCTACCGCACGGCTGCTGGGCGGGGAGTGCTCATTGACTTCGGGGCGGCCCGCGAGGCGATGCGGGTGCGGGGACAGCGCTCCAAGGTGGTGTTGACGCCCGGCTACGCCCCGATCGAGCAGTACCGGGCCGACGGGCGGCACGGCCCGCACACCGACATTTACGCGTGTGCCGCCACCCTCTACAAGAGCCTTACGGGATTGAAGCCGCCGGAGGCGACCGAGCGCGCCGAGTACGACCAGCTCGTCCCGCCGCGACAGGTGCGGTCCGACATCTCGGCTGAAACGAGCGTGGCGGTCATGAAGGGGTTGACGATGGATCCCGATCAGCGCCCCGCGTCCGTGGAGGCCTTTTCGGTCCTGCTCAATCGAAGCGACGCGTCCGCCTCGGCGACGATGGCTGCGGCGTCGACGGAGGGTGGGGACGGACGAGCCCTGTCGGGAGAGGACGTGGACGCACCGATGGACAGAGAACCACTGGCGGGAGCGACGACCCAAAGCCCGGACCTCGATGCGGGGTCCTGGGTCCCCGACGGGGCCACGGGCGTCGAGGAGGAGCCGGACCATTCGACCGCAAGCATTGTGGGTGTTGTGACGGGCCTGCTCGCCATGCTGGGGGGCACGATACTCGTCACCGAGGCCCGCTTGATTGAAGTCCTATCGTTCTTTGGGACCTGGACCGCCGTCGGCTTTGGGCTCGTGGCGCTCTTCCGGGAAGGGGAAAAACTGATGAGCGGCGAAAGTCGGGCGCAGGTCAGCGACTGGCTTCTCCGTGAACACTTTGCGGACCGGCCGGCCAACTGGCCGAGCACGTTCGTGAGCCTGTTCGACGCCGTGTTCACTGAACGGCACCTCTCCTGGACATGCTTTCGCCGATCGGCCCTCACGTCGATTTTCGTGATCACGGTACTGTTTGCCGGGTTCTCGGGAGTGGGGTGGATCACGCTCCCCGCGTCGCTGACGGGATTCATGGAGACGGCAGCGCTTCTGGGGATCCCGATGTCTCTGAATATCGTCATCGACTACGCTTCGCTGTACGAGACGCGCTGGGTGCTCGGGCGTATGGCGAGGAGCGACCGGATGCCCGTCTATCTGGTTTATCTGGGGATCGATTTGATCCTGACGATGCTTTGCGTCGTTATCCCGGTCGCGATTCTGCAAATCTTTGGGCTCGGGCTGATGACGGAGTTTTCGATCCGGTCGTCGGACTTCTGGTACCAGTTGCACAGTGCCATCTTGAACACGGCGGAGCTGTTTTTGGCGTTCACGGGAAAGCATCTAGGGGAGATTCCGCGAGTGATGAGCGTCATGCTGCTCTCGACGCTCTTCACGTCGGTCTGGGTGTGGCTGTACGCAGGAGCTGGGCTTATTCTGCGAATTACGTATCCGGTGTTCAAGAGCCTCGACTGGCTGACGCACCACCTCAACGTGGAGACGCATCCGGTCCACGCTATGGGCATGCTGCTGGTGTTCCTGGCGTCACTGGGGTTTGCGGTGAGTGCCCCGTTCGTGCTGTGAAGCCGCCCGGATCTTTCGTGAGAGCGCTGAGGCACGGCCTCCGTGCTTTTGTTTCGGAACCTGTTTTCGGTGAATGATGATCGCACGCATCCTCCAGGTCGTCGGGGTCGCCCTGGCGCTGTTGCTTGGCAGTGCCGGCAGCGGCCCCTCCGTGGAGTCGACGGCACATCGCGGCGTTCCGCCGGACACCCCGAGCGTCATTCGGATCGCTCCCTTTTCACAGATGGAGCCGGGGTGGGCCCTGTCGCAGGGATGGCAGCGCGTGTCGATGGCCGCGGCCTACGACACCACCTCGTACAAGCTCGTCCGTTCCGAGCAGGGCATCGTCCTGCGGGCGCGCAGCAACACCGGGGCGTCCGGGGTCGGGACCCGGGCACGAATCGATCTGTCGACGCATCCGATCATGGAATGGCAGTGGAAGGTCGAAGACATCGTGCACAAGGGAAAAGCGGGCGTGAAGGGGCGGCACGACTTCCCGGCACGCATCTATATTTCGTTCGACTACGACGGACTTAGTCTTTTCAATCGTCTTAAGCTCACCGCTCTCCGGGCCCTCGGCTTTGAGGCCGTGCCGCGACGGTCCCTCAGCTACGCCTGGTCCAACCGTGTCCCGCGCGACACGGTCGTCCGCAGTCCCTACGTCGAGTGGCTGCGGCAGATCGCTGTGCGCAGCGGATCGACCCACGTGGGGACCTGGGTGACGGAGCGTCGGAACGTGCGGGCCGACTACCGCCGGGTCTTCGGGGAAGACCCGCCGCCGGTGACCGGGATTGCCCTCATGACGAACACGGAGCACACCGGCGAGCCCGTCACGTCGTACTACGGCGACATCGTGTTTCGCCGCACAACGCCCGACTCGATAGGCACAATGATCGGCCCGTCCCTTCGCGGAGCCGATACACAGACCCCGATGACGGAGGACGATGCTCCGTGACGGTGCCGTATTGCCGGCAGCGATTACTCGTCGGTCCGGCGCCAGCGTGCGCGCGCCCCCTCCACGATGCCGTAGCTGTCGGCAACCCCGGCGCCCGTTTCGAGGACGTACTGCGCCGGTGCCTTCGAGGGAATGGACGACGCCGAGTTGGGCTGCGCGTACTTCTTGATGCGCACCACCCGCGAGTCGGCGTTGAGGAAGAAGAGGTCGAGCGCGAGGGGGGTGTTGGCCATCCAGAAGCTCCGGGTTTTCTCTTCGGAAAAGGGAAACAGCATCCCACTTCGTTCCGACGGAAAGCCGTCGCGCTGCATCATGCCGCGCTCGCGGGCCGAGTCGGTGTCGGCCACCTCGATGTCGAGGGCGACGAGTGTGTCGCCGTCCTGCACGAACGCCAGGCGGCCCTCCTTCTCGAACGGAATCGTCGTCTGGTCGGAGGCGGCGTCGTTCGACGCGCCCGTGTCGTCCGAACAGGCGGGGAGGACGACCAGGAGCAGGGCGAGGACGGCGGGAAGGGGGAGGCGCATACCGATCCGTGAGAACGTACGTACACACACGTTCCGGATTGATGGGGACCGAGTGCAGCGAAAGGCGAAAACGGACATCAAAAACTTGTTCACGTATCGGTAGGACTGGAAAACGAGAACGCGTGGAGCGGGAGGGGGGAACGGCTGATCAGTCGGTGCGGGTCCACCGGACGCGGGTACGGTCCGTGAGGCCGAACTTGTCGGCAAAGCCCGCCCGCACCTCGACCGCGTACTTGTTAGGGGCCGCCGGCGTGATGGCGGTTTCGGAGAACGGGGTGGTGCCACGGGCAATGTTGAGGATGCGGCCCTCGTCGTCCACGAACGCAATGTCGAGCGGCAGCGGCGTGTTTTTCATCCACATGCCGGTGGAGTCGATTTCCTCGAAGATAAAGAGCATCCCGCGGTCGTAGCCGAGGGAGCGCTGGCGCATGAGGCCGCGCTGCCGCTCGGCGTCGGTGTCGGCGATGGCGAGGGCGATCGTCGTGAGGGTGTCGCCGTTGGGCTGGACGAACGCGAGGCGTCCGTCCTCGAACGAGGGCGCGGCGTCCGACGCAGGCGGGTCCGACGAGCACTGCAGGCCGAGGAAAACGAGGGGAAGGAGACCGGCGAGCACGAAACGGAGCGGCATGGCGCACATCGGGAGGAAGAACAGAAGGGGCTGGACGAGTGGGGGCGGGCGAACCTCCGCTCCAACGTCGGTGATTAGGACGACGGAAGCAACCGTTGCGCGATGGCGTCGGCCAGGAGGCGCCCCTGGTTGGTGAGGCGGACGGTGCTATCATCGCGGTGGAGCAGGCCGCGCTCGCGGAGGGAAGCAAGCACCGCTTCGTGCTCGTCGAGAAGATCGACCCCGTACTGGGCGGCCAGGTGGTCCAGGTCGATGCCCGCGGCGGTCCGGAGGCGCAGGAGCACGTATTCGCGGGCCAGGGCCCTGGCACTCAGGGTTTCGCGGTAGGCCACCGGCGAGGTGCCGTCGTCAATGAGGGCGGCGTATTCCTCCAGGTCGCTCACGTTGGTCCAGCGGCGTCCCACGGCGACCCGGTCCCGGTTTTGCCACCAGAAGGAGGCGGCCGACGGGCCGAGGCCGAGGTAGTTGCCGTGCGCGTAGTACGCGTCCTGATGGGCGGAGCGGTGGCCCGGCTTCGCGAAGTGGGTGAGCTTGTACTGCTCGTAGCCTTCGGATTGCAGAAACGTCATGGCGAACTCCATCTGATCGGCCCGGATTGAGGAGGCGGCGACCGGGGCTGCACTCTCAGTGGCCTCGATTAGGGTGATGTGCGGGATCTGGAGCTCGACGGCCAGCTTCAGAGAGGCGCGCCAGGTGGAGCGGGACTGCTCCGGCCACCCGAAGAGCAGGTCGATCGAGATGTTTTCAAGGCCCGCGCGCCGTGCGATGCGCAGGGCCTCGACGGCCGCCTCGGCCGAGTGCGGGGCGTTGATCGCCTGCAAGTCGGTAGGGAAGAAGGACAAAACCGGAATGCTAAGCCGGTCGAAGCCCATCCGCTTGAGGCCGTGGGCGTACCGGGGCGTCACGTCGGCCGGGTTGACCTCCGCGGTGCCCTCCTCGAACGACGACGCATCGAACACGTCGATCACCGTCGTCAGGATGGAGTGGACCTGGTTGAGCGGAAGCAGGGAGGGACGCCCGCCGCCGGCGTAGATGGTGGTGATGGCCTCTTCCGCGGCGTAGGTGCGGGCGTCGACCCGCAGTTCGGACCGAAGCGCCGTGACGAAGGCAGACACGTCGGCGGTCCTCACGTCGACGGCGCAGCTTTCGTCGTAGGCGTGCGCGGTTCGGCGAAGCGGAACGTGAACGTAGAGGCCGGCCACGGGACGAGGGGCGCGGAGTGGGAGAACGTAAGCGGACAATTCTCATCTGCGCTGAGTACACGTGGGGACGTGGACGTGGTTCATAGATCCAAGTGGATGATAAAGCCCCGCTTATGCCGAGGGGACGGGAGCGGACGGCGTGTCGTCGTACTCCTCCTTCCAGCGCTGAATCCGAACATGCTCCTTGATCACGTCGAGCGACTGCAGGACGATCGAGCGGGCCAGCCGATTGAGCTGCTGGTCGTATTCCGGGCTGAGAAGGGCATCGGTCGAGAGGGTTGTGATTTCCGCGATGACGTGGTCGTTGTCGAGGGAGGCCACGTCGGCGACCATGCGGTCGATGACGGTGAAGACGATGTCGCTGATGGCTCGTTCCAGGAGGTTGGCCACCAGCGTGCCCACGCCCGGGAGGTTTGCGATGGTACCGATCTCGCGATTGCGCGACACGGCGTCGGCAATCACGTCGTCGAGGTAGTCGTGGAAAGCGTCTTGTTGTTGGGCGTAGGCCACCGCGGTGGCCTCTTGCAGGCGGTGGGTGACGGCTTCGATGAGCCTCTCCCGCTGCGGGGCGATCACTTCCTCCGCGATGCGCGCGGTCACGTCCTGTCGGCCGCGGATTTCGTTCTGCACGCCCTCGATGATGCGGACGGTCACCCGATCACTCACCTCTTCCAGGACAATGTCCCGGTATTTGATAAACTTGCGGTACGGGTACGTTTGGCGGAGGTCGACCAGTCCGGTGCGTTGCAGCTTCGGCACCATGGCGATGACCCGAAACAGCCGAAGCGAGCGCAGGGAACTGACGGGCACGCAGCCGAGCACGTCGTACCAGTGGATGAACGGATAGAAGAACCACCTATGATACCGCTCGCGGTAGATCGCCAGGCCCCAGCGCGCCAGAATTTCGGCGACGAACACGACCACGAACGCCAGGTCGTAGAAGAAAAAGTGCTGATGGATGGTGGCGTTGTACCAGTGGTAAACAAGGGGCACGTACGTCTGCAGGGCGCTCTGCACAGCCGGGTTTTCAAATCCCCAGTCGATGACGATCAGGGTCAGGTTGGCGATGATGAGCACGAGCATGACGACGTCGACCGCCAGTCCCAGCCGCTCGCGGACGCGGGAGGTGTCCATTGAAAGCAAAGACTCGGTTCGGGGAGATCGAGGAGGGGAAACGGGGCGTCTCGACAATATTCGGATTGGCGGGCGGAATCGCGAAGAAGGCGACTCGGTGAAAACTGGAGGGCCGGACCGCCCGTGGGGAACTGTGAAGACGACCGCCCGTGAGATCGGCGATTATAAACGTAAACGCACCACCGTCGTTGTCCCGTCATTCCGAGGCGCTTCGCGCACTCGCCGTCGCGGCACCGCCGGGTGGAGCATCCACAATACAGGTACCACTATGGAACGAGGACACATCAAGTTTTTCGACACCGACCGCGGATTTGGCTTTATCGAGCCGGAAAGCGGGGACGACGACGTCTTTCTGCACGTGAGCAACATCACCGGCGCGACGCGCGGGGAAGACCTGCGGGAAGGGCAGGAGATGGCCTTTGAGGTCGAAGAGACCGAGAAGGGCCTGAGCGCCCTCAACGCTTCGCCCGTGGGATAGCACCGGTCGGTTGCCCTCATTGAGGGATACGCCCGCCCCGTTTGGGGTGGGCTTTTTTATTTTCGGGTACCCCGGTCCTGAACCCACGTCTTTCAGACGAGCCGCTTTAGGCACTGTTTGAAAAAAAGATCCGTTGGTGACCCCGAGATTCTTCCAGATAGGGTGGAGACGTGGATCGGTGCTTTAGAGGCGTAGGCAAATGCAATTCTCCAAGGTATTCGTACTGATCAGAATCTCCTTTAAGTTGCCTATGCTTCGCCAGAACCGTCCTTCTGCGTAGGATTCTATATCGTTACCTTCGTATATGACCGATGTATCTGAAGAGGTACCTAAGGAGACGCCGGACTTCGAGGGGCTGTACATCAGACTCGTGGTGCCTACCCTATAGTTCCGGTCTCTCTGTCCAGCTAGAGCCCCGACGATGACCATCGACGACGTTCGTGACATTGCCCAGGACGGCGAGTCGGCTCAGGTGGAGTTCAAGCGCTCCACGGGCCAGCGCACCGCTGCGGCGAAGGCCGTCTGCGGCATGTTGAATGGGCAGGGCGGCTACGTGCTCTTCGGCGTCAAGGACGACGGACGATCGTGGGGCAGGAGGTGGCCGACTCGACCCGGCAGGACGTGGCTCGGGAGCTGGGCAAGATTGAGCCCCAGGTGGTCCTCGATCCCGACGTGGTGCCGGTGGAGGGGGAGCGCTCTGTCATCGTGGTCAGCATGCCGGGGGACCGTCGAGGACCGTATGTCTACGACGGACGTCCCTACGTTCGGCAGGGCCCCACGACGCGCCCGATGGAGCAATCGACCCACGAGGAGCGGCTCGTTGAAAACCGCGATCCCCGGCGGCGCTGGGAGGCCCGCTCAACCCAGGGTGTGACCACAGAGGACCTCGATGCGTCGGAGATCACGCGCACCATCAACGCCGCGATTGACCGGGGGCGCATGGAGGAGCCTGGCACCCGCGATCCCAAAGATCTTCTCCGTGGCCTCGGCCTCATTCGGAACGGCGAACTCCTCAATGCCGCCGTGGTGCTTTTCGGCGAGGACGACGTGTTCATGCCCGATTATCCGCAGTGCCTCCTCCGCACGGCGCGGTTTCGAGGGACGACCAAGAGCGAGCTCGAGGACAACCGGCAGGTGCGCGCCAACGCTTTTACCCTCTTCCGGCGGGCGCAGCAGTTCCTCCGTGAGCATTTGCCCATTGCGAGCACGGTACAGCCCGATGCGATGGAGCGGGAGGACACGCCCCTGTACCCGATGGAGGCCCTCCGGGAGGCTCTTGCCAGCGCACTCTGTCACCGCGACTACGGGCTTCAGGGGAGCTCCGTCGGTCTTGCGATCTACGACGACCGTCTGGAGATCACGAACACGGGCACCCTCCCGCCGGGCATCTCGATAGAGGAGCTCACCCAGCCGCACCGTTCAAGATAACCTACAGACGCTCCGCTCCCTTGAGCTCGTTGAATTGGAGGGCGTTGGGGCTGTGGCGCGATGGCAGCTGGCTACCGATGAGCAGACCGGCGCTGACGTGCAATAATGTTTCATTCGACGTGCAATAGGCATATATCCCCGCGTGTGCAAGGAGATAGCCATTTGGCGACGTGCAATGGTTGCACAATTCCCAACAAGCCCGTCGGTGAGATCGACTTCGTAAGGCCAGGCGCCGTAAGAAGCAAATAGGGATCCGCTTCCTGTGGGCGGCGAAACGCCATTGTCAGGTCGCATTCTGACGAGAATCACCTTCCAGTTTCCCTCAGATCGCACGATCTCGCATAGCCCTGAGTCATGGGCGAGCCCAATTTGCGTGTGTCTATGGGGCTCTTACGAGGTCCTCCTACAGCACCACCGTACTCTCGGTATGGCTGCGCCCGCGAGGAGTCCTGCGCTGGCATCTGTTCACCTGGGGACGGAGAACAGTTGATTGGATATAGCGCGACGCAAACCTTTGAGTGAGCAACTCGATTTCTCCCCCTCCAGGGAACTCCAGATGCCCCTGTATCGCACGATCCCGTCTGGGGCAAAGCCGGGAGGGCCATAACCTGCGTGCGTTCTGGGAGGCTGCTATGATGAGAGTGCCCCCTGGATGTGTGGTGCTGTGTAGATTCGGGTACTGTGTGGGATCCTGTGCAGAGATGGGGAGTGGAAAGAGAAGACCGAGGCGTTCCCTGACTCGGAGCCGATCCAGTTGGAAGCGCCTCGTCGTCACTCAACACAAATCACACGACCAGGCAGCCTCTTGCCCTGTCCCAGAATGGGGCAGTGTTGTACACAAAATTGTGTACAAGGCCGAAAAGGCGCGAAGTGCAGTTCAGGTTGAAATAACAAACTCCCATCCCAGAGACGCTGAGATGGGGCATCGGTAGCGTGGGGGGAGTCGAACCCCCGTGCCGACAGCGGTCGGCATATGAATCCGACGCTCGTGGACGTAGAGCAGAGGACAAAAAGAACGCCCCTGCCTGGCATATACGGAGCAGGGGGTAGTAGCGTGGGGGGGATTTGAACCCCCGGCCTCCGGGTTATGAATCCGACGCTCTAACCGACTGAGCTACCACGCCGAGTAGAATGTAAGATCTCCAGCAGGGTGTGAGGGACGTCGCCCCCCGTGCCGACAGCGGTCGGCATATGAATTCGACGCTCTCTTTCACGGAGCGGTCCCATCGTCAAAAGCCGACTTCTTTGTATTGCGTCGGCAGCCGCCGATGTTTCTCCCACACCGTGAAGAAGCGGTGGACGAAGAGGGACCGAGTCCGCCCGCCTCCGTATGGGCCTGCGCTGACGTTCAGTTCTTCCCACCCCGCAGAGCCCACACCGGACGTGCTCAGTTCAGGTGGTCGACGTGGCGGAGCGTGGTCGGCTCCACCAGGCGGTTGATCTCATATTCGAGCAGGTCCCGCAGGCGCCAGCCCGTCGGGAGCTCGCCCTCCGACACCTCCACGTACAGCGAGATGCGGCCCCGTGTAGCCCGCATGGCCTCTTTGCCGGACGTTTCGGACGAGGGATGAAACGTATCGAACGTAAAGCCACGGTACGAGTCGGTATTCATTGGCCGACGGACGGAACATGAGAAAGAGCAGACAGCGGTACGCACGCAGACAACCGGCGCTTGTTCGGACGGGCCGACGCCGCACGCTGCGGTGTCCCGCGGGGAAAAGGGGGCACGGCCGGGACCCGACCGTGGGGAGCGCGCGGCGAGCCGCCAGTGGGAAGGACGGCAGGGAAGACGCAGGCGTTTGAAAAAGAAACCACCCCAAACGCACACACCCACATACGCACATACCTACACACGATTCTGGCATTCCGTGAGCGGGAAGGCAGGAGAGCCTCTTCGCTTCGTGTAAAGGCGAAACGGCCGACCGCCTTGCCACCCTCGCGACTGGCACGTACGTTTTAGGGCGTCTCGCACTGACGTTTTTTGGCAGTCTCCCGCACAAGGTTATGGCCTGGAGTTCCATTCTTGACCAGGAGCGCGTCGTCGGCACGCTACGCCGGGCGCTTGAGCAGGAGCGCGTGGCCCACGCGTATCTGTTTCATGGGCCGGACGGCGTGGGAAAGCGGGCCGTGGCACTCGAATTGGCCCGCGCCCTGGAGTGCCCCGAGCAGACCACGGAGGCGTGCGACGACTGCCGGGCCTGCCAGAAGACACGGCGCATGGTGCACCCCGACGTGCACGTCCACCTCCCCCACCCCTGGAGCGACGAGGGCGACCGCGACGAGGAGGACATCGGCACCCGTATCCAGCGGCTCGGGGAGAACCCCTACGCAGCGGTCGACTTCGTGCGCCGCCCCTCGCTGTCCGATCCCACGGAGACCTCCAACAAGCAGGTGCAGTACCGCATCGATCAGGTGCGCGAGGACCTCATCCGGCCCATGAGCCTGGCAAAAGGAGAGGGGCAGTATAAGGTCAATATTCTTACCGACGTGGAGACGATGCGGGAGGAGGCGGCCAACGCGTTTCTGAAGCTGTTGGAGGAGCCGCCGCCGAAGACCATCTTTCTCATGACCACGAGCCGCCCCGAGCAGTTGTTGCCAACCATTGTGTCGCGCTGCCAGCGACTGCGGTTCGATCCGCTTACGCCCGAGTCCATCGGGTCGGCGCTCGTGGAGCGGGAAGGCACGGACCCGGACGCCGCCGCGATGCTGGCCCGAATGGCGGATGGGTCGTACAGCCGGGCCCTGGACCTCGCTCAGAATGACGCCCTTATGGCGAGCCGGGAGCTCGTGCTCGACTACTTTCGGGCAGCGTACTCGTTGAAGGTCGACGCGCTGGATCCCTGTATCCAGGAGATCACCAACCAGGGCCGCGAGCAGGTGAAGACCGTCCTGCGCCTCATGCTGCGCTGGGTGCGCGATCTGATGCTGTACCGGGCGATGGGGGAGGACGCCCCGCTCGTCAACGTGGACCAGACCGAGGCGATTGCCAACTTTTGCGATCGGCTGCCGGAGGCGGACCTGAAGGCGATGGTCGAGCTCGTGGAGGAGGCTGTTCATCTCACGGGCCGCAACGTGCGCCAGTCGCTCGTTCTGACCACCCTGGCGCAGGCCCTCTACCGCACCATGCGGGGCGCGACGGTCAAGTCCCTCTACGTGCCGCTCCCCGACGCCGAACTTCAGGCGGCCTCGCGGGCCTACTGATACGTGAATGGTTTGCTAAAGACGATTGTCGCTGATAGCAGAACACGGTCCAGGAAATCTGAGATTTCCAGCATCTTGCCGGACGAGTCCGGTGCCGGACAGGTCCGGCTGATCTCCTCACACGGAGAATTTTGTTTACCTACCCGTGCACGAATCAGTAAGACTGTTTTGATTTCACCCGATGGGAGCCCAAGCAGAACGTGACGATTGCAGACCGGTGATTCCCGTCCGACTGATTCCGGTTCCGAACGGCTCATAAGCAACCGAGCTAGACTGATCGACTCTCGATTTCAAGACGCTCAAAAATTAAAACAGTCTCTAATCCGAAATCCCAACCATGGGGACGAGACGGGGGCATCGGAAGTCGACTCGAATGGGGGAAAAGACCGTTTCCCCACACGCGGGAGCCGCCCCGTGGCGATTGGAGTCGATACCAGGACCGGGCGTCGGTTTCCGGTACCGAAGGGGAGAGCACATCCCGCAGAGCGGACCGTTGATTCGGAGGGAAGGCACTGGCCCCGTTTTTCTTCTCTGATTGAACCCCGATGGTTATGGCTCTTCGTCGTCGACTTGCGCGGGCAGTCTTCCTCGTGATCTTCGTTGGGACTGCGGGGACGATGACGGTCACGGCGCAGGGGATTACGGATCCGGCCGTCCCGGACAGTGCGCTCGACCGCGTGGATCGACTCCGGGCCGAGGGTCAGTTCCAGAAGGCCCGCGCCGCTCTGCAGGTTCTCCGGGGCCAGTACGGTGATCCGGTCGCGCTGCTTTGGCGGGCCTCCTTCACGCAGGTCGATCTCGGCAAGGTCGCTCAAGAAAAAGAAAAGGCGCACCCGCACCACCAAACGGCCAACGCGCTGGCCGATAGTGCCCTGACGGTCGACTCCACGAATGCCCGTGCCCACCTGGCAAAGGCCGTGGCGGAGGGACGCCTCGCGCTGGACGCCGGGACCAAGGAGCGCGTTCGGCGCTCCCGCCAGATCAAGACGCACGCCGACCGGGCCATCGAACTGGACTCCACCCTGGCGGACGCCTTCCACGTGCGGGGCCGATGGAATCGCGAGGTGTCGGACCTCAACTTCTTCGAGCGCACCGTGGTGAAGACGATCTACGGCGGGCTGCCGGAGTCCTCGTTCGAACAGGCCGTTGAGGACTTCACAACGGCCCTCTCCCTCGAAGACGTGCGCTTCCATCACCTGGAGCTCGCGAAGACATACCTCAAGATGGACCGGGAGGACGATGCTCGAACTCACCTGAACAGAGTGCTGGCGCTACCGAAGAAGGAGTACTTCGGAGATCGGTACAAAGAAGAAGCCCAAACCCTGTTGAACGAGCTGGAGTAGCCGCCGCGAGTTTGCGGTGCATTTACATCCGGATTGGAACCGACGACCGGATGGTCGATGCGAGTGCTGTGTTTTCTGATCTGCCAACTGCCTGTCGCGCATGCCGTACTCCGCCGAGATCAGCCGTCAGCAACCCACCGCCTTTCTGTTTCTGCTCGATCAGTCCGCCTCGATGCAGGATTCGTTCGGGGGCGCCGAACAGAAAGGAGACGCCGCGCCCAGCAAGGCCCGCGTGCTGGCCGATACGGTGAACCGCCTGCTCCAGAATCTCGTCCTCCGCTGTGCGAAAGAGGAGGGCGTTCGCGACTACTTTCACGTCGGTGTGATTGGCTACGGGGAACGCGTACAGCGGCTCGTGCAGCCGACCGACGAGTACGAGACGGGGACGGGACTGGTGCCGATTAGCCACCTGGCCGACCGCCCTCGCCGCATGGAGCAGCGGGTGAAAGAGGTGGCCGACGGCGACGGCGGGACGACCGAGCAGCGGGTGAAGACGCCCATCTGGTTCGACCCGGAGGCCAAAAACGGCACGCCTATGTGCCAGGCGCTCGACTTGGCGGCGCAAACCGTCCGCGGCTGGATCGACGAGCACCCGGGCAGCTTTCCGCCGGTGGTGCTCAACGTGACCGACGGGGAGGCCACCGACGGCGAGCCGCTCCGCTACGCCCAGCAGCTCCGCGAGTTTGCCACCGACGACGGGGAGACGCTGCTTTTCAACGTGCACCTGTCGGAGTCGGAGGCCACGCCCGTAGAACTGCCGTCGAGCCGGGCCGAGTTGCCGGGGAACGCCGAATATGCCGAGACGCTCTTTCAGATGTCGAGTCGCCTGCCGTTCTCGATGCGGTCGGCGGCGGAGCAGGAGGGGTACACCGTCGACCTCGACACGCGCGGGTTCGTCTTTAACGCCGACCCGACGGCCCTCGTCACGTTCCTCGAAATCGGCACACGGCCCAGCAACCTGCGGTAGAAACAGCCTTCGGTAGAGAAATCGGAGAGCTTCGACCGAAGAGCGCCTCTCGTTGCCGTTATTGCAAAAAAAGTTCCGGTACGCATCGACGCCGGAAAAGAATGGCAACCGAGGTGCGTCCGTCCGCTCCGAGAAAGACCGTTCACGACGCAAGATCACTCTCCAACTGATTGATATGGGGCGCCCGGCGGTTACCCAGCAATGCCACGTGCTGCCCCGGGCCGGGAGTGCCCCCGACGACGCAGAGGATGCGGTGGCACTCCGGGCCGATGCGTGGCCGGTGCGGGCCGCCGTGGCCGACGGGGCGACCGAGTCGGTGTACGCGGGCCTCTGGGCGCAGATGCTCGTGGACGTGCTCGTGGATGTGGGGGCTGATCCGGGGGATGTGGGGGCTGCGATTCGGGAGCAGCAGGCCGAGTGGGGGGGCGCCGTGCAGGAACGGGCCGCTGAGCAACCCTGGTACGTGCAGTCGAAAGCGGCGGAGGGGGCGTTTGCGACCGGGCTCGTGCTCTCCGTTCGGGAAGGGGGGACCTGGGCGGCTGCTTCTATCGGAGACTGCGCCCTCTTCCACCTTCACGACGATCGGGCTGATGCCTGGCCGACCGACGACCCGGACGCGTATACGAATCGCCCCGCCCTCGTCCCGAGCCGTGGGACCGACCGGATTCCTGTCCCCGAGACAGCGACGGGCACATGGGCTCCCGGCGACACGTTCCTGCTCGCCACCGACGCTGTGGCCGCCTGGCTCCTGCGGGTGGGGCCGCGCTCCGTGCTGGACGCAGACGAATCGTTCGAGGGGGCAGTCGAGCACGCTCGGGCGGGCGGGGCACTCCGAAACGACGACGCCACGCTCTGTATTCTGAAGATGGAGGATCTGCCGAAAGACGACACCCGTTCCGGGCACGAATAGATGGGCGAATACGCCACGAACGCCCTCACGCACAGACGCCCCCACGCATCCCACGATGCCGGATTACCCGACGCCCAGCGACTACCAGGAGGCGGTGCAGGCGCCTGAGGTGGCCTTTGCCAACGCCGACCTGCAGGCGGCGACGCCGCGCACCAACGTCCTCGGCCTGCCGCAGCCCATCACCGGGGCGTTTGCGGCGGTCTTCCCGATGACGACCGAGGGGGGGCGCTCCTACGCCGTGAAGTGCTTCCTGAAGGAGGTGCCGAAGCAGCAGGTCCGCTACGAGGCCGTGGCTGATCACCTTGCGGACGTGAACCTGGACGCCCTCGTGGACTTTGAGTATCAGTCGGCCGGCATCCGGGTGGATGGGACGGACTACCCGCTTCTCAAGATGGAATGGGTGGAGGGAACGGTGCTCAATCGGTTCGTGGCGGATCACCTCGACAACCCCGACGTGCTGGTCCATTTGGCCGACGCGTGGGCCGACTTGATGGCTAACCTGGAGGCCTCCGACCTGGCGCACGGAGACCTCCAGCACGGAAACGTTCTGGTGCAAACGACTGACGACAGGGTGCAGCTCCGGCTGGTGGATTACGACACGATGTACGTGCCGGCCCTGGAGGGTTGGCGGAGCGCGGAGGTGGGACATCGCAACTACCAGCATCCGGACCGCACCGACAGCGATTTCGGTCCTACCCTCGACCGCTTTCCGGGACTCGCCGTCTACACCGCCTTGCGGGCCCTGGCGGCCCGGCGCGGCCTCTGGGACCGCTACGACACCGGCGAGAACCTGCTGTTTCGGGACGCCGATTTTTATGATCCCGAGCAGTCGGCCCTGATCGAGGAACTCGCGTCGATGAAGGCCACCGCCGATCTGGCGGAGGCCCTCCGCACGGCCTGCTACGTGGAGCCGTCGGACGTGCCGCCGCTGGCGGACGTGCGGGCGGGGCGTCTGGAGCCGGCAGCGGTGTCGGTGGCCCGGGCGCGTCGGGAGCGAGGTCGTGACCACGCGGAACGGAGTGCGTTCGCGAGGGGGGTATTGCCGGGGGGCGTCGGGATCGTGGGGCTAATGGCGGGCCTCGTCATGGCGGGGTGGCCGTTCGTCGCGGCGGGGATCGGGGGCGCCGCCCTGCTGGGAGGGGGGGGCTGGATCGGACACCGGTATCGCCGGCTCTCGCCGGTGCGCCGTCGGCGCCGTCTGGAGCAAGAAGAAGCCCGCTTCACGGAGGCCATTCGCGGCCTGGAGCGGGAGGTGGAAAGTCTGCAGGAGAAGCGCGCCGAGCTGCGGGCCTCCATCGACGAACGCCGCGCCGAGCGGCTGGAGGAACGGCGGCAGGAGGTGCTCTACGATCATCTCAAGCACCACTTTATCGGCGAGGTGCGGGAGGTCGAGGGCATTATCCACAAGCACGTGGTGCGCCTCAAGGCCGCCAACATCCGCACCGCCTACGAGGCCGCCCCGGATGCGGTGGCGAACGTGCGCCGCATCAGCGATGAGGCCCGGGCACGAATCAACATGTGGCGCTCGGCCCTGGTGCAAGAGGTGGAGGACGAGCTGCCGACCTCGCTTTCGCCCGCAGAGGACCGTCGCCTCCGTCGCTACGTCGACCACCGCGTCGAGGACACGGACGAACAGATTGCCCGGACCGAGGAGAAAACTGAGGTGCAGAGGGCCGAACGCGATCGGGTCCGTGATCGGCTTGACGACATGCCGGAGCTATCTGTGGGCAGTTACGTCCGATATCTGCTCCGGATGGGGGCGCTTCCGTCGGCGTCGGACGGGCCGCCCGCCCCGACCCCGCGTGAGAACGGGCAGCGCAACACCGAGCCGGACCCCGTGCCCGAGCCGATGGCCGAGACCCGGGACTGGTGGGAGCGTCCGTGACGAGGGATCAGGACGATGAGTCTGCGGCGGTTTCCTCCGGGGCCGGCTCGCCGAACCAGCGGGGCGGGTCGTAGCCGTGGTCGCCCCAGGGGTGGCATCGCCCCAGCCGGTAGACGGTAAGGACGAGGCCCCGCACAACGCCGTACTCCCGGAACGCGTCGATGGCGTACTGCGAGCACGTCGGGTGAAACCGGCAGGTATTCCCAAGATGCGGCGACAACACCAGCTGGTATATCCGCACGACGCCAATCAGCAGGAGCCGAGGAAGCCAGACCAGGAATCGAAAGAGACCGTGCATGTGAAGAGCACTGGACTGCGTC
Organism: Bacteroidetes bacterium SW_9_63_38; assembly: GCA_003022435.1. GTDB lineage: Bacteria > Bacteroidota > Rhodothermia > Rhodothermales > Salinibacteraceae > Salinibacter. Next base: position 45,633 of record PXUA01000010.1, read on the forward strand.
ATCGTGTACAGGAGTTGGCACGCGGACGGGCGAGACAGGTTCAGGGACCGTGTGCTATCCTCCGGCAATCGCCTCCTACGTCCCCGGACGTCTGCCAAAGAGCTGAACAAACAATGGCCTCAGGTTCATCAAATCGGCACCGAACGATTGCGACAGCCGCGATTTGAAAATAGCGTTATGCTGCAGTCTCATTGTTTTTCCCCGACATGGATGCCTCCTCTCAGATTCTCGACGCCGTTACGTTTGACGACGATGGTCTCGTCCCTGCGATCACCCAGGACGCGATGACCGACAAGGTCTTGATGATGGCGTATATGACCGAGGACACGCTTCGGGAGACGCTCGACACCGGACAGATGGTGTACTGGAGCCGCTCGCGGCAGGAGCGGTGGGTGAAAGGCGCCACGAGTGGGCACGCGCAGGCCGTCGAAGAGGTCCGCGTGGACTGTGACGGCGACACGCTCCTCTTCAAGGTCGATCAGACGGGCGGGGCTTGTCACACTGGGTACAAGTCGTGCTTTTACCGACGTGCAGACGACGATCGCCTCGTGGCTGATCGGGAAAAGGTGTTCGACCCGGACGCCGTCTACGACGACGCCTCGTGAGCGCGGGGCCTCTCGCCCTTTACGAGCGACGCTCTATCTGCCGCGGACCGCTCTCCCAGGGGACATGCGTTGAGGATGTCTCATTGTCTGCGCTCTTGCCATCCAATTAGAACCTGTTTGGTGGATGGATGAGAACGTCGAGACACAGTGCGCGAGATCCACGCAGTCGCAGCGCTGGGAGCAAGACCATCTAAATGGCCGCGACCGAGTACTCGCCGGAGTGGCCTCAGACAATCCGCCAAACAGGTTCTTAGAGCATAGTAGATGAATTCGACGGATACGAGGGGCAACGCCCCCCTGCGCCCGGAGAACTCGAACATTGAACTGCATTCTAGGACGCGGTGGAGTATTTCCACTCCGCACCGCCGCCACCGCGCACACGCACGACACTTCTGGCTTCTTTTCTTGACGATCACTGTTTACCATGGCCAACCCTGACCAAGATCGCGTTCAGACTCTCAAGCGCACCCTCTTCGACTTGTCCTTTCTGGTCATGAATGCGGACGGGACCGAACACATCTCCGAAAAGATGCTCGTGAAGAAGCTCGAACGGCGGCTGGAACGGGAAGGCAGCGTCGACGTGGACGGCCGGGCCGAGGAACTGCGCGCTACGGTGGAACAGGGACCGGATGCCGTTCACGAGCGCGTGCTGGAGCTCGCCGACGAACTGATGGAACAGGGCGGCGATCAGGCCGAGGTGCTGGCTGACCAGTACCTGGAGCTGCTGAAGGGGCTCATCATCTCGGACGCCAACGTGGCCCCGGTGGAGTACCAGCTCTTCCAGGTCCTTTGCAATCACTGGGACGTCGATAAGGAAATCCCCGAACCGTAGGGGACCGTGTCGCGTGCACGAGCTTATCAATCAAGCGGGGCCGATGTCAGATCGTTGGACACTCATCGGGCAAAGTCTCGTCGGCGTGCTGGTGTGTGAGAGTGTCGGGTTGCTCGCGGCGTGGGCCACGCAGACCTCGGTCGCCACCTGGTACCCGACGCTGGCCAAGCCGTTCTTTACGCCGCCCGACTGGCTGTTTGCCCCGGTTTGGACGGCGCTCTACGCCGCCATGGGAGTAGCCGCGGCCCTCATCTGGCGGGTGGGGCGCACCTCGGCCGTCCGGCGGGCACTGCTCCTGTTCGGCGTCCAGCTTCTCCTAAACGGCGGCTGGTCGTTTGCTTTCTTCTGGGCACGGTCGCCGGGGTGGGGCCTGCTGGTCATCACAGTCCTTTGGGCCGTGCTGGCTGGGACCCTGTGGACGTTCTTTCGCCTCCGCGCCGTGGCAGGATGGCTCCTGGTGCCCTATCTGGCGTGGGTGAGCTACGCCCTTGCGCTAAACGTGGGAATCTGGGTGCTCAACTGAGTGCCCCTACTCTTTCTGTAGCTCGGCTACGGAAGAATGCTCAGCGGCAAACGAGGGTTGTTCGGGGGACCGCTCCTCGATCCACGTCCCCAGCCGCCGAAGCAAGCCTCGGAAGAGCAGCCCGTGCAGGGGACGCACTACGTTCCAGTAGACGGTTCCCCCCAGTCCCTTCGGCTCAAAGAAGACCGTCTGTGTGATTCGCGTCCGAGATTCCTCCTCGTCGGTCGGGGACACCTCAAACTGCAGCCAGGCGCGGCCCGGCAGTCGCATTTCAGCCCGCAGGCGAAGGAGCCGGCCGGGATCGAGGGCCTCCACGCGCCAGAAGTCGATCGCGTCGCCGATGCGTAGGTGCACCTCGTGCCGCCGTCCCTGACGGAAGCCGACACCACCAAGAAGTTGGTCGATCCAGCCTCGCAGGCGCCAGAGGCCGTTTCCATAAAGCCAACCCGTATCTCCGCCGAGGCGGGCGATGGTGTCGAAGGCGAGCTCGGATGGGGCATCGACCGTCGTGGTGCGCACCTCTCGGTACAGGCCCTCCGTGGTGTCGAGAGTCGCGGCCTCGGCCGAGACCGGCGGCGCCGAGGACACGGCACTGTTCCAGACCGTCGGGAGTACGTCGGACTCGGCTCGACGGAGGGCGAGGCGCACAGCGGCCTCGAAGGCCATGGGCTCTACCTCCGGGAAGAGGCGCTGCGCCTTCTCGGCATTTTCCACAACGACCTCGTTGTCCAGGCCCTCGATAAGGGGCCGCGCAATGCCGTTGGAGACCGGCGTCACGAGGCCCACCCAGTGTGACGAGAGCCGCGGCGTCAAAAACGGCACGTTGACGACCCAGCGTCGCAGGCCTCGTACCGCGGCGTAGATCTGAAACATCTCGGCGTAGGTGAGCACGTCCGTCCCTCCGATTTCGACAATCTCTTCGGCGCTCTCCGGATGGTCCAGTGCCGCGATGAGGTACTGGAGGACGTTGCGGACAGCGATGGGCTGGGTGGGGGTGTGCACCCAGCGCGGGCAGACCATGAGCGGCACGCGCTCGGTCAGGTAGCGCACCAGTTCGAATGACAGACTCCCGGAGCCCACGATCTGTGCGGCCCGAAACTCAGTGACCGGCACCGAGCCGTCGCGCAGCACAACACCCGTCTCGATTCGACTCTTCAGGTGCTTCGACTGTTGCTCCCCCTTGGGCCGCATGCCGCCGAGATAGATGATCCGGTCGACGCCCGCCTCCTCCGCGGCGGTCCGCACGTTGGTGGCCGCCCGGCGGTCCCGATCGGCAAAGGTGTCCTCGCCCGATCCGAGGGAATGGATGAGGTAGTACACCGCGTCGACATCCGTCATGGCGGGGGGGACGGTGTCGGCCTCCAGAGCGTCCCCCACGGCTACCTCGACTCTGTCGCCCCAGGGTTGGGCACGCAGTCGATCCGCGTCTCGAACGAAGCAGCGAACACTGTACCCCTCCCGGAGCAAGCAGGGGACGAGTCGTCCTCCCACGTAGCCCGTGGCGCCGGTGACAAGGATGGTCTGTGGGGAAGAATCGGGCATAACCCGGAAGGTACATCCGAAAAGAAGGGTTGTTTGTACTAGCCGGTGCAGGGCGGGTTGCTTTTCGCGGATCCCGGATCGGGACAACCTGCCACACCCCCAGGGTCCATTACGAAAACGTTCCATCGGACTGAAAACCCCAGTCTGGGGTTGAGCATGCAAACCGCGAATGATTGCTTCGGGCGAATACGAACTGGTACATCTCCCGGAACTCAAACTGAAATCTCCACAGAAACCCTCGCACTCCCATGGCTGACGTTGACGAAACGACGACTTGGCCCGAGCTCGCTGCGAGCCTCTACGACAAGCTCACGGGCCGCGGCGCCGAGATCACCTACGAATTTGAAGACTTTGAGCTGTACGTGCCCAGTAAGGCGGGCGACGATCCCGAGTATGCCCACTGGAAGATGGACGGCATCCTCAAAATCCGGACGAAGGACAACAGCTAGAAGAAGCGATTTGAACAAGAGGCGCGTGCAGGGACGGTTCTATGCAGTCGTCGCTGGGCGCGCCTGTTTTTCTCATCAGACATCTCTCAATTCCTGCTGACAATGGCGCGTCCGCTTGATGTTCATGCCGACCTTCAACTCACTGTGGATGGAGAGGATATCGACATCCAGTCGGCTGGGGACCGCATCATGGTGGAAGTGCCCAGCCTTGATGCGGGACGTCGTGTGCTACACGCCGTACCGTTTTCCCAGCGAGGGCGGGCGCGCACGGCCCGACAGGCCCAGGAGATCCTTACCGAAGTCGGGCTGACGCTCGAGCTGCAGCTGGATGGAACGCCCCTGGCCGTGATTGGAGCGGACGCTCGGCCCGGACGCCTCGGGCGCTTTCTGCCAACCGGTGGGGTTGAGCTTCATCCGTCGCAGACGCTCCGCCGGGCCGCTCGGGAGCGTCCTTTTCTCGCGGTTGCGGTGGTGGGAGGATTTTTCGCCCTCATCGGCTGGTGTGTGGCCCGACTCGTTCGGTCGTAATACACCGCTGTTGCCGGAAGGCCGATGGCCCGGCTCCTGTGTAACGGGGGAGTCCTGATGGGGCACAGACGAACCCTCCGTCGATCGTGATCCGATCCTGACAGTCCCGCATGATGAAACAGACGTTCGTGTCTCTACTCCTCCTCGTCGTTGGAGGTGGACTTGTTACAGGATGTGAGCAGCCCTCGGCCACGCCCGAACCGGACGCGCGTCCGTCCGTCACGGATACCGCGTACCTGAGGGCCGATCACTGGAACGACGGGCAGGCAGAGGTAGCGTTCTACCGAGTCGAGCGGACCCGCGACCAGTACGGGCGAGAGCGCGATCAGCAGTTCACGGTGGGCACCTACCTTGTGAAGCACCGCTTCAGTCCCGCGGAGATGACGAAGAAGACCGATGGCACCGGCGCGTCGGCCTTTAAGTACGCGTTGTTCTACGAGTTGGAGAGTGGGTCCTACCAGTACAAGCGAAACTGGGTCGTCAATGCCCGGCAGAAGGACCTCCGTCCCTACAAGCAGTCGTTTACCAGCTTCGATTGGTGCTCCAACCAGTACCGCGAGCTTTCTTTCCCGCCAGACGGGGATGTAGAAGTACGACTGCGAAGCGATGACTACGGCAACCGGCGTGCCACCTTTGAACATGAGCCACAGTCGTACCCACCCGCTCAGATTCCCGTTCTCGTCCGGGGGCTTGACCTGAGTGCGGCGGACACTCTAGCCGTTCACGTCGTGCAGGCGGACAGCAGCGCACACGTTCCGACCCGGGCCGTTGGGACGGGGCTGGACAGTGTCTCCACGCCCGCTGGGACCTACCAGGCACGGCGCATCGAGATCCACTACGAGCGGCCCGTGTCCTCCCCCATTGGGGAGAAGAGCGCCCGCATGGAGACGTACTGGGTCGGCACGGGTCCGCAGCGGCGACTCCTGCGGATGGAGGCGGCGAGCGGCCGCTACGAGATGGCGCTCGTCGAGCACCTGCGGAGCCCGTACTGGACGGAAAATGTCTGGTCGCGGCTTGACCGGGTGAAGGAGCGTCCGTAGCGCGTGGCGCCGGTGTCGAACGCTTTTACGATTGTCCCCCGGTGACGAGTTGTCCGACGCCGAAGGAGTCGTCCGTGTCGGTGAAGGCGGAGGCTGGGCTGAATTCAGGGTGGGCGTTGAGGTAGGACTGCGGGTCCTGTCGGAGCAGGCGGATAATCGTGTCGGCGAGCAGCCGGCCGGCAACGGGACCCAGGCGGTCTTCCTCGGTGGACTGGTACTGGTGTTCGGCCTCGGCGAGCACGTAGTATAGAAGGGGCGTCTCTTCAAGGCCCAGTTTGCGGAGGGCCGAGGTGCCGGGGAGGGAGGCCCGCTCGCCCAGCGCCCGGGCCACAGCCTCGCCGGACGGCAGCCCGGCCTGCTTGCCTTGGAGGAAGAACCGCACCGCGACGGACCGACGCGCCGGGCGCGGGTCGTCGATGAGGGGCAGGTTCAGGTAGGCGGGGGTAATCTTGGTGTCGATCAGCTTGCTTGACTGTGGGGAGTGCTCCGCGAGATCGAAAAATCGGCTCCAGTCCACGGCCAGACGGGAGGGGATTGACTGCGATCGGTGGCGTAGCAGCGTGTCCGACGTGCCGTTGGCCGGAATGAGGTTCACCTCAGCGGCGTCGTTGATGGTGTACTGCAGGCGCACCTGCGAGTACACATACCGGAAAATCCCCTGCGCCACTTCGAGCGGAAGTCCGCGCGGGGCGTCCGTCGTGTCCAGGTCCCGTTCGAGGGCCGCCTCGACGACCTCCGGCCCAACGATCTTGGGGAGAAAGTCGTGCACTACGGCCCACTGATAGTGCCAGCGCACCTCCCGCTGCGCATTGTTGAACAGGTCGGGGCCGTGATGGCCGGACACCAGATTCACCATGGCGTTGTGAAATCGGATCATGCCGAGGTGAAACTGGGCGAGAACAACGTTCTCGGCGTTGCGCGGGTCCGCGATGAGGGCACGGCCCTGTCGGTTGCGCGGGAGGTCCTGCTCGGTGCCGGTGGGGCTGTCGAGCAGGCGCCCGGAAAAGTAGTCCTGGTCGTAAAAGGCGTAGAGGTGCGGCGCGATTTCGGGGCCGGGGCCGTAGAGGGTGTTCAGGCGAAGGGAGGAAGGACTGCTCTGCGTCGTGTGAGGGGTCCGGTCCGTCCCCATGCGCCGCACGAGCTCATAGGTGAGGTCGTGGATGAGGAACTGGGTGAAAAACGTATAGCCGGCCTCCAGGGTGGGACTATCGTAGGAGTTTTCCGACCACAGTGACTTACGCTCGCTCATGGGCCCATCCGGCTCCCCCAGATGTTCAAGCATCTCGTCGGGCGGGCAGTGCGGAGGCAGGCCTGGAAAGAGCGACTGGAAGGAAAGATCCACGTGAGAGGGGGCACAGGCCGCCGGGAGTTCGTGCCCGAGGGCCGACGTGTACGGGGTTGTGGCCCGTTTCGGGGGATCGGTTGTGATGCGGAGCCGCCCCAGATCGTATGGCGAGTCTGTCACCTCGAACGAATCGGTCTGGTGGACGACCGTAGACCGCCCGTCCACGTAGGCGGTGAAGCGAATGTTCGGAGGGTCTTCCGGGTCGAAGGGGGCATTGATGGTGAGACTGAAGGCCCCGTTGGCGTCGGTGAGGGTGCCACCCAGACGGCGATCCTGCGGAGCGTTGACCTCGTAGGCCTCGACGAGAAGACCGACGAGCGGGGCATCTGTCTCGGCTTCAAGAAGCGACCCTGTGAGCGTGTAGGAAGAAGACACAGTCGGCCGAACAGTTCGTGATCGAGCGGAGACGAGAGAGGGACGGAGATGCGTTTCAGGTTGACCCGTGAAGCCGCCATCTCTACAGAACATCCCGTGTTCTTTCGATCAACCTTTCCCCATGTTCTTCTCCCGCAAGATGTATTCCGTGCGTGGGCGGCGGGGGTGAGAACGAGACGAAACGGAAACGCCTCTCCGGGGACCGTCGTTCAAAGAATGCTTTATCCTAACGAACTTCCGCCGGACGTATGAAGCGTTCTCTCAAAATCGGTGCCGTGTCGGGCATCGGCATTTTTCTGCACTGGACCTTCCTGCTCCTCGTCGCGGCCATCTTCGGCTACTACTACGTGCAGAGCCAGAGCGTGGGGGCGGCCATTGCGAGCATGGGGCTCATTTTGGGCGTTTTCGTCTGCGTGGTGCTACACGAGTTGGGGCACGCCCTTACTGCACGCCGGTTTGGGGTGGGAACGCGGAGCATTACGCTGTACCCGATCGGGGGACTCGCTCGTCTGCAGCGCATCCCCTCCGAGCCGATGAAGGAGTTCTGGATTGCGGTCGGCGGGCCGGCCGTGAATCTGGCGATTGCCGTGGTTCTGGCACTGGTGGTCCTGGTGGGGGACGGCATGTTTGCGCCGACGGCCTTGCAGGCCCCGGGGGGCAATACGCTTACGTCCCTGATGTGGATAAACCTCGCCCTGGCTGGATTCAACCTGCTCCCGGCGTTCCCGATGGACGGGGGGCGCGTGCTTCGGGCCTTGCTTGCCACCCGCCAGGATTATGCCCAAGCCACACAGACGGCGGCCCACGTGGGACAAGCAATGGCTTTTCTGTTCGGCATCTTCGGCCTGCTCTCCTTCAATCCCATTCTGGTGTTCATCGCCCTGTTCGTCTACGTCGGAGCGCAGCAGGAATCGCAGCAGGCGGTGTACCGGGCCTTCACAGAAGGCACGCCCGTCCGCCAGGCCATGGTCACACGCTTTGCGACCCTCGACGTGGACGACACCCTCGACGACGCCGTCAACAAGTTGCTGGCCGGCACTGACCACGACTTTCCCGTCGTGCAGGACGGAGCGGTGGTGGGGCTCCTGCGGCGCAAGCAGCTCATTCAGGCCCTCTCGGATCACGACCGCGACGCACCGGTGCGCACGGTGGCGGACCGGGAGTTCTTTACGACCGATCCCGGCGCGCCGCTCGACGACGTCTTTCAACGCATGAATGAGGCCGACTGCAGCACCGTCCCCGTGGTGAACGGGACACAGCTCGCAGGGCTCTTGACCCTTGAAAATGTCGGCGAGCTCATCATGGTGTCCAGTGCGCTGAAAACCCGGGCGACGAGGGCCGTTAAGCGGGCAGATGTCAACGACGACACGGTTCGGCGCATGGCCGGTGAGGACGACGCGGCCGCGACCGGAGCGACGCAGGAGAGCTGACCGAGAGAGTGCCGCCGGGACCCAGGCCCGAAGAGGGACGCTCACGGTATCCTCACGCCCAGCGTCACGCATTTCCGCTTTTCCTCTCCTACATTGGACGCCGGTAACGGGAAGTGGCCCCTTCCGGGCCCCCGTACGCCGACGTTGATCGACGCTCTTTTCAGTTCACCCGTTGCTCGATCATGGATCGACGGACGAAGATCGTTTGCACTCTTGGCCCCACTTCTTCGGATCCAGAGACCATCCGGGCCCTTATCGAGGCTGGGATGGACGTGGCCCGCATGAACTTTTCGCACGGCACCCACGACGAACATCGGGCGCGGGTGGGGCGGGTGCGCGAGGCGGCGCAGGAGGTCGGGCGCCCCGTCGCCATCCTCCAGGACCTTCAGGGCCCGAAGGTTCGAGTCGGCCAGATGAAGGGCGACTCCGTGATGCTCCGCCAGGGGCAGGAGCTGACCATCACCACCGAGCCGATTGAGTACAGCACCAACGAACGCGTCCACATCGATTACGAGTCGCTGCCGGAGGACGCGGAGGAGGGGGGACGCATCCTGATCGACGACGGGCTTCTGGAACTGGAGATTACCGGCATCAACGGGGCCAACATCTCGACACGCGTCGTAGAGGGGGGGCCGCTGCGGTCCCGGAAGGGAGTCAATCTCCCGAACATAGACATGTCGACGCCTTCTCTGACCGAAAAAGACCTCGAAGACCTGGAGCTGGGCCTGGAGCTGGACGTCGACCTGATTGCGCTCTCGTTCGTGCGGAAGCGGGCGGACGTGGAGGAGCTCAACCGTCGCATCGAGCAGGCGGGCAAAAACATCGGGGTCATCGCGAAGATCGAAAAGCCCGACGCGGTGTGCAATATCGACGCCATCCTGGAGGAGGTGCACGGGATTATGGTGGCCCGGGGCGACCTCGGCATCGAGATGCCGATGGAGGAAGTGCCGGGCACGCAGAAGAACCTCATCGGGAAGGCCATGGCGTCGGCCCGGCCGGTGATCACCGCCACGCAGATGCTGGAGAGCATGGTGGAGAACCCGCGCCCGACCCGGGCGGAGGCCAGTGATGTGGCCAACGCCGTCATCGATGGGAGCGACGCGGTGATGCTGTCCGCTGAGACGGCGGTCGGCGACCATCCGGTGCGGGTGGTGAAGGCCATGAATCAGATTATCCGGAAGGCGGAGGCGCATTGGCAGGAGCACCGTCCGTCGCTCGCCGTCACGCCGGGACACCTGGAGAAAAATGAGAGCGTCACGGAAAGCGTGAGCTACACGGCGTGCCGGCTGGCGGAGCAGGTGGGGGCCGAGGCAGTGTGCTGCCTCACCAACTCCGGGGCGACAGCCCGGTCCATCGCACGCCACCGGCCCAGTATGCCGATTTACGCCTTCACCGACGACGAACGCGTAGTGGGCAAGCTCGGCGTCCTGTGGGGGACCGAGTCGTTTCACATTCCCTTCCAGCAGGACACCGACCAGGGCATCGCGCGTGTGCACAGCATTCTCCGCGACCAGACCCACGTCGAGCCCGGCGATCATGTCGTGATTACCGTCGGCATGCCGCTTCCGGCCCGGGGACGCACCAACACGGTTCACGTTAGTCGCCTGCGATAGGTCGGCAGGCGGTCGCTCGGACGGATCCTTCCCTTGTGCCTGTCATTTATTCCTCCGACGCCGGACGTTCGCGGCGTTCCGTTCGGTGACGCTCTGTTCTCATGGGTCGTTTTCGGGTCACTTCCCGTTTTGTGCAGGTCTCGGGGTGGGGCCTCGTCGTGGGACTCTGTGTGCTGGTGCTGGCCGGGTGTGGGCGCGGCACGTTCCTCGGCCGTCAATACGACGACTTTACTGCGTACTACAATAAGTTTTATAACGCCAAACAGGCGTTCGAAGACGGACTTGAGAACGTCGAGAAGGCCGACCGTCCCATTGATCGGACGGTGTACCTGCCGGTGTTTGCCGTCCCGGATCTCGAGAGCAAGACCGCGTCCTTCAAGAAGGCCGTCCGGAAGAGTGCTGGCGTGCTGCGGAAGCATCCGAACTCAAAGTGGGTCGACGATGCGCTGCTCATCATCGGCAAGTCGTACTTTTATCAGGGCAGCTATGCAGGGGCGGCGCAGAAATTTCGCGAGGCAGTGGCCCTGCAGGAAGGGCGCACGCAGGAAGCGCGGTTCTGGCTGGCCCGCACGCTGGTGACGAATGAGGGGCGTTCGGCGACGGAGGCCTTGCAGGCGGTTGGGCCAACCGACGCGTCTAACAGTGCCTGGGCGGCCCGGCTTCTTCTCCTTCGGGGACAGCTTCGCGTGCAGGAGGAGCAGTGGGCTGCGGCGGCCCAGGGGCTGGCCCAGGGGCTGGCCGGAGACGTGCCCGATCGGTCTGGGGCCCGGGCATCGTTTCTGCTCGGCCAGGTGCACGAAACGCTGGGACAGTCCGAAAAGGCCCGTTCCGCCTACCGGCTGGTGCGGGACTACGATTCCCGCTACGAGTTGGGCTTTGCGGCGCGGCTGAGCGAGGTCGAACTGCAGGGCCGACACGGCGACGCTGAGGAGGCCCTGGATCGCCTCCGCGATCTCCAGAAAGACGATAAGAACCTCGAAAAGCGTGGGGCTATGGCTCGGGTTGAGGCGCAGATCCATCGGGCGCAGGGCCGTCCCGAGCGGGCCCGCGCCGCCCTGCGTCGTGCACTGTACGCGGACCGGGACGGGTCGCTTCCGTCTACGGGTCGAGCGCGCCTCCACTACGAGCTCGCGTCTCTGTACCGCGATGCGTTCGAGGACTTTGGTCGGGCAGCGGCCCACTTCGACACCGCCGGAACGAGCCTGTCGGACAACGCATCGGAGGGGCTCGCGGCCGGGCAGCGGCTTCCTTCCGCTCCGACCGACGCCCAGGCACAGGCCCGCCAGTACCAGACTCTCGCAAATCGGGCCCAGGAGGTCGCCCGCCTGGACTCCCTGCTGCGCATCGGACGGATGGACGAGGCTGAGTACCGGGCCTTCCTTGACACGCTGCGGCGCCGGCGTCTGGCGCAGGCCGAGCAACAGCAGGAGCAACAGCAGCGGACGCGTCGATTGCAGGCCCGCGGGGAGCGCCAGACGACCCGAAAAGCCGCCGCCGAAACGGGCGGCACGGACGCCGGGTTTCTGTTTTACAAGAATCCGACTCGGGTCCAGGAGGGGCAGCGCCGGTTCCGAGAAATCTGGGGCGACCGGCCACGGGTCGACAACTGGCGCCGCCGCAGCGCCATACAGACGGCCCAACAGTCGCAGGAAGAGCGCCCATCGGCCGAGCAATCCCAGGCGGGAGCGGCGTCGGCGCCCGAGGCCGCCTCGCTGGACCTTTCCGACATCCCGCGGGACTCCGCAAGCCGGGCGGAGATGGCAGACCGCCAGGCGTTGGCCCGGTACGAGCTTGGCAACTCCCTGCTCCTGGCTGCGGGACAGCCCGACTCAGCGGCGACCTGGTACCGACGCGTTCTGCAGCAAAGCGGTGATCATCCGGTCGCCCAGCGGGCGCTCTACGCCCTGGCCGAAGCCCAACGAATCCAGGGCGACACGCTTGCGGCCCGGAGCGCGTACCAGCGCCTCATCGAACAGTATCCGCAAACGGACCTTGCCCAGCGTGCGCGCCGTCGCCTCGGCCTCGCGCAGGAACAGCCTCGAGAGAATCGGGCGGCCCAGGCCGACTCCCTCTACGCCCGCGCCTACGAGCAGTGGCAGGGGAGCGAAAATCGGGCCGCCCTGGAGCGCTTCCTGACGATTGCAAAGCAGTACCCAGACACGAAAACGGCCCCGCGGGCATTGCTCGCGTCTGCAGTATTGTACTGGAAGCAGGTGCAGGCCGGAATGGGGACGGGCCCGCGCCGACTCGTCGATCGGTATCTCGGGACGAGCATCGCGAGCGACTCCGCGTCCGTCGACACGAGCCGCACGGCGGATACAAGCGCCACATCTCCCCGAGCGCCGAGGTCGTCGGCCGACTCCGTCCAGCGCGCCGCGCCGCAGCTTCCGGGCCCCCCGACCGATTCAACGACCACCGATACCGTCCGCGCGACGGGTGTCGAGCGCGCACAAGAGGCCGCAACTGAGCCGGACTCGTCGAGGCGTGAGGGGGGAGATCCGCCTACCACGGCCCAAGCGCTCGCGGAACGAGACACCGCGGAAGCGGGCGTGCGGGCCGATTCGGTACAGAGCGTTCCCGACAGTATGGCCGCAGACTTGGCTGACGCGCGCGCTCGGGCCGACTCGCTGGCGCCCCTGACCGCACTGCTCCGTCACCTCACGGAACAGTACCCAGACGCGCCGCAGGTGAAGCAGGCACAGTCGCTCCAAACGATGATTGCCGAACAGAAGAAGGGAGGCAATCAGGCAGCGGGCGAGACGACGGAGGAGGGATCTCCCTCTTCGGATTCGTCAGCGACCGATCCCAGGCGTCCCACGGCACCGACGCCCGCCAAGCAGGCGGTCCCCGATAGTGGACGGGCCGACGCGCCGTTTCGCCCCGAGCCCTCCGATACCACATCGCAGTCCTCCCCCTCCAACCGAACGCCGTTGCCGGGACCGACGACCCCGTAGGGGCCGAGCACTCGCCTGCGCCCGTCTGGGGGGCAAACAGGACAATCGACGGGCACAGAGCAGACCCCGAAGGCTCACACACTCCTGGAAAAAGGAACCAGAAAGCCCACCTGCGGTTCGGCATCTGTCAGTACGAGCGGGCAACCATGTCCATGCAAAGTGGGCCCGCACCGACAGGACCGATTGTGCCTCATGCCCCAGCAGCCCACGCCCAGCGATCCTCAGGACGAAGGGGAGGACGACTCCTCCATCTTCCGGTCCCGATTGGCGCTGTGGATCTACCTGGCGGTCTTTCTCGCGCTGGTCGTCCATCTCGTCCTGAACCGGACGGGCACCGACGCGGCGACGATCGAGTACAGTACCTTTCTGGACTACGTCGAGTCCGGGTACGTTGAGCGGGTGGAGGTTGTGGATGATGCCCAGATCAACGGCACCTACACGCGGGAAGCAGTGGAAGCCGGAGACGTGCGCCGACCGAAGGACGAGGGTAGCGGCCTCCTCGAAGCGGAAGCCGCGGCCGACGAACGCGCGTTTCGGACCACGAAGCCCTCCGACCACGAACTCACGGCCCTTCTGCGTGCTCACAACAGAAGGGTTGAAGCAGGGGAGGCCCGCACCCGCGTTCACTTCAGCGCGGAGGCGGAGACCGACTGGGCGAGCACGCTCCTCTTCTGGCTGATTCCGTTGGCCCTGCTGGCGCTCGTCTGGATCTTTTTCGTACGTCGGATGAATCCCGGCTCCCAGATGCTCAGCATCGGGAAAAACACGGCGACGCTGTTCGAGTCGTCCGAGCAGGATCTGGTGACATTCGACGATGTCGCGGGCCTCGACGAAGCGAAAGAAGAGGTGGCAGAGGTCGTCGAGTTCTTAAAGAATCCCGAGAAGTTTACCCGGCTCGGGGGACAGCTGCCGAAGGGCGTGCTACTGGTGGGACCGCCCGGGACCGGAAAAACCCTCATGGCGAAGGCCGTGGCGGGAGAGGCCGGGGTGCCGTTTTTCTCCATCTCCGGGTCCGACTTTGTAGAGATGTTCGTCGGCGTCGGGGCGAGTCGAGTGCGCGACCTGTTTAAGAATGCAAAGGAAAAAGCACCCTGTATTATCTTCATCGACGAAATCGACGCCGTAGGGCGGTCGAGGGGCCGCGGCAATATGACCGAGGGCAACGACGAGCGGGAGAATACCCTCAATCAGTTGCTGGCGGAGATGGACGGGTTTGACTCCGACGAGGGCGTCATCATCATGGCCGCCACGAACCGGCCCGACGTGCTGGACGACGCTCTATTGCGTCCCGGGCGGTTCGACCGCCAGATTCTCGTCGAGAAGCCGGATCGGATTGCCCGCGAGGAAATTTTTCAGGTGCACGTGCGGACGCTCACGCTGGCCGAGGACGTAGAGCTCGAAATCCTGGCCGGCCAGACGCCGGGCTTTGCCGGGGCCGAGATTGCCAACGTCTGCAACGAAGCTGCCCTCCTGGCCGCCCGGAAGGATAAGGCCCGGATTGAGATGGAGGATTTTGAGCGGTCGATCGACCGGGTCATCGCCGGGCTGGAGAAAAAGAACAAAATCATTTCCCCGGAGGAGCGGGAGGTCATCGCGTACCACGAGTCGGGCCATGCCATCGTCGGTTGGTTCCTGGAGCACACCGATCCGGTGGTGAAGGTCTCGATCGTTCCGCGCGGCATGTCGGCACTCGGGCACGCCCAGTACCTCCCCGAAGAGCGATACCTGCACTCGACGGAGGCGCTTACCGACCGGATGACGATGGCTCTCGGGGGGCGCGTAGCGGAAGAAATCGTGTTCGACCGGGTCACCACCGGCGCACAGAACGACCTGGAGCGGATTACGAAGATGGCGTACGCGATGGTGACCGACTACGGCATGAGCGAGCGGGTGGGGAACGTGAGTTTTAACCTCTCGCGAGATGACGGCGACGCGCCGATGTTCGACAAGCCCTACTCAGACGCCACGGCCCAGATCATCGACGAGGAGGTGAAAGACATTATTGAAGGGGCTCGGGCCCGCGCCCGAGAACTGCTTCAGGAAAAGCGGGCACAGTTGGATGAGATGGCGGAGGCGCTGATCGATCGCGAGGTGCTGGGGCCGGAGGCACTGATCGACATTTTGGGGGAGCGGCCGCACGGGGAGTACGTGGCCGTCAACCGCCGCGGCAAGCGGCTGGCCAACGCGGATGAGGCCGCGAGTGAGGAGCCGCTGGAGCGAGATGGAAGTTCCTCTGAATCCGGGAGTAGTGAGGATCCCTCCGAAACCCATCAGAACGGCGTACCGTAGGCCCTTGGCGCAAACAAAGAAAGGGACCGCTCCAAACGAGCACGTGGTTGAGAGATCGGGGGCGCGGCCCGGCAAGAACTGAAATGCCGAGGCATTAAGGGCGTATCTTCTATCATTCCACCGATATATACCTCTGTACTAATCGGTCGATCGAAAGAACGCTGTTTGGCGGCGCTGAGGAGGGGTGAATTCTTTTCATTCCTTCTTCGCCGGTCGTTTTGGACCTTTCAGGGGGAATTGCGCTATACGTGAAGGCTGCGTGCACGACAGTTTAATCGTGCCGCCGCGCTCACGACACCGTGGCGCTCATGACATTGTGCGAATAAAGAGAGGCGAACTCGACGTGCCGACAATACAGCAACTCATTCGGAAGGGGCGAAAAGACGAGACTGAGAAGAGCGACGCGCCTGCCCTTGAGGGGAGTCCCCAGCGCCGTGGGGTATGCATGCGTGTCTACACCACGACACCGAAGAAGCCGAACTCGGCGCTTCGGAAGGTGGCGCGTGTGCGCCTCACCAACGGGAATGAGGTGACGGCCTACATTCCGGGAGAAGGGCACAACCTCCAAGAGCACTCGATTGTCCTCGTCCGCGGCGGCCGCGTGAAGGACCTTCCGGGTGTGAAGTACCACATTGTTCGCGGTGCGCTTGACACGGCCGGCGTCGAGGACCGTCGCCAAGGCCGTTCGAAGTACGGAACGAAAAAGCCCGCCGAGTAACGTGACGACCGAGCGCTGTGTGCTCTCGGATCCCGAGAGTTGTCACAGCGCCTTCTGTATTCCGGGACGGTTAGGGGGCTCGATCCAGTACCGTGCCGGCTCCTTCGAGCTTCCGACGAACGATCGATCCTCGTTATGGCCCAAGACCAGGCAGCCAAGCAGCGTACTACCGACCCGGACCCGATGTATCGGGACGATCTTGTGTCCCGCTTTGTGAACGCTGTGATGCGGGACGGGAAGAAGAGCCTTGCCCAGCGCATTGTGTATGATTCCTTTGACGTGATTGAGGAGCGCACGGACGAGCAAGGGCTCGAGGTTTTCAAGAAAGCTGTAAACAACGCGGCGCCCCTCGTTGAGGTACGGAGTCGGCGCGTGGGTGGGGCCACCTATCAGGTGCCCATCGAGGTTCGGCCCGACCGGCGGGTGACGCTCGCGTTCCGGTGGATCATTCAGTATGCGCGGGCTCGGAAGGAAAAGAGTATGGCCAATCGATTGTCCAGCGAGCTCATCAATGCGGCCCGCGGGGAGGGCGGAGCCGTCAAGAAGAAGGACGATACACACCGCATGGCCGAATCGAATAAGGCCTTTGCGCACTTCAGCTTCTAGCGTACAACGCTGGAGCATCTCATTTTTCCAACACCGCTGTTCAGGTGTAATGCTTGGGCACGGGGGCGCCCTTGAGCACGCGACCAACCCACTATCATGGCTACAAAAGAAAACAACGAAAGCTTTCCGCTCGACCGGACGCGGAATATCGGCATCATGGCGCACATTGACGCCGGGAAGACGACCGCGACCGAACGCATCCTGTTCTACACGGGGCGGCTCCACCGGATGGGAGAGGTACATGACGGAGCGGCCACGATGGACTTCATGGAGCAGGAAAAGGAGCGGGGAATTACTATCTCGTCCGCCGCGACGACCTGCTACTGGGACGACCACAGGATCAACATCATTGACACGCCGGGCCACGTCGACTTCACGGTTGAGGTGGAACGGTCCCTTCGTGTCCTGGACGGGGCGATTGCGCTGTTCTGTGCTGTCGGCGGGGTCGAGCCGCAGTCTGAGACCGTGTGGCGGCAGGCCGACAAGTACGACATTCCCCGCATCGGGTTCGTCAACAAGATGGACCGGACCGGGGCCGATTACGAGAACGTCCTCGAAATGATGGAGGATCGCCTCAATGCGACCCCGATTCCCCTCCAGATTCCGATCGGTAGCGGTGAGATGTTCCGCGGGGTCATTGACCTCGTGCGCAACCAGGCCGTCGTCTGGGACGAGGAATCGCAGGGCATGAAGTGGGACGTCCTCGAAGTTCCGGACGACATGAAGGGGGAGGCGGAAAAATGGCGCATCAAGCTACTGGAGGCCGTCGCGGAGCATGACGACGAGCTCCTCATGAAGTACCTCGAAGGCGAGGAAGACATTGAGCCCGACGAGCTTGAGAGCGTGATCCGCACCGCCACGCTGAACCGGGAGATCACGCCGATGTTCTGCGGATCGGCCCTGAAGAACAAAGGGATCCAGCGCCTCCTCGACGGGATCATCAAGTTTCTCCCGAGTCCGGATGAGGTGCCGCCCGTCACCGGCGACGATCCGGAGTTGAAGCGGAAGGCCGAGGTCGCGGCCAAGGAGGCCACGAAGGAGGCCAAGAAAGAGGCGGACGAGGATGAAGAGGTCGAAGTGATCGAAGCCGATTCGGATGACTACGAAGTCGTTCGTCGTCCCGAGGAAGACGATCCCTTTAGTGCGGTCGCGTTCAAGATCACAACGGATCCTTACGTCGGGAAGCTAACCTACATCCGCGTCTACAGCGGCACGCTGGAGGCTGGATCGAAGGTGTACAACCCCGCCCGGGACGAGACGGAGCGTGTGGGACGCCTCATGTTCATGCACGCCAACAGCCGGGAGGATGTGGACATCATCCGCGCCGGGGACATCGCGGCCATTGTGGGACCGAAGAATCTGAAGACTGGGGATACGATCTGCGACCCCGAGAATCCGGTTGTGCTCGAA
Source organism: Bacteroidetes bacterium SW_9_63_38 (assembly GCA_003022435.1). Classification (GTDB taxonomy): domain Bacteria; phylum Bacteroidota; class Rhodothermia; order Rhodothermales; family Salinibacteraceae; genus Salinibacter. Next base: position 63,892 of record PXUA01000010.1, read on the forward strand.
TCGATGCAGTTCCCGGAGCCGGTGATTCGGATTGCTGTGGAGCCGAAATCGAAGGCCGACCGCGAGAAGCTGATGAGCGGTCTCGTGAAGCTGGCTGAGGAAGACCCGACGTTTGACGTCTCGACCGACGAGGAGACGGGGCAGACAATTATCGCCGGAATGGGCGAGCTCCATCTCGAGATTATCATCGACCGTCTCAAGCGAGAGTTCAAGGTGGAGGCCAATGTCGGGCAGCCGCAGGTGGCGTACCGCGAAGCCATCACCGCTACCATCGACGAGCACTACGTACTCAAGAAGCAGTCCGGCGGTCGCGGGCAGTTTGCTGAACTCTACATGGAGGTTGGTCCGAGCGAGGACAAGGGCCTTGAGTTCGTCAACGAGATCAAGGGCGGTGTCATCCCGAAGGAGTTCATCCCGTCGGTCGAGCGTGGTATTGAAAGTGCGATGGAGGACGGTCCGATTGCGGGCTACCCGATGGAGGGGGTAAAGATTCGCCTTTACGATGGGGACCACCACGAGGTGGACTCCGATCAGAACGCCTTTGAAATTGCCGGTCGACTTGGATTTCGCGAGGCGGCCCGCAACGCTGATCCGGTACTCATGGAACCGATGATGGATGTCGAGGTCATCACGCCTGAAGAATACATGGGCGACATCATCGGCGACCTCAACAGCCGACGCGGACAGATCGGCCAGATGGACCAGCGCAACGACGCGCAGGTCATCAACGCCGAGGTGCCCCTGTCCGAGATGTTCGGGTACTCGACGGACCTCCGCTCGATCTCGCAGGGCCGGGCCATCTACACGATGCAGTTCGAAGCATACGAGCCGGTTCCAGACGACATCGCGACGGAGATCCTTGACGAAGACACAGTTGGGGCGGCTGTATAACGCCGTCTCGATCCCGCGTCAGACACACTGAGCTACAACTTTACAGACACCACAACACCACAACACCACAACGCCATGGCGAAGGAAGCCTTTGACCGAGAGAAGCCGCATGTAAACGTAGGAACGATCGGGCACGTCGACCACGGGAAGACGACCTTGACGGCCGCGATCACGAAGGTGTTGGCCGAGCGTGTGGGGGGGGCGGCGGCCGAGACGTTTGAGTCGATTGACAATGCG
>PXUA01000011.1 GCA_003022435.1 Bacteroidetes bacterium SW_9_63_38
CCAGAATCGGCGCTTTCGGCAACGAACAAGACGATTGGAGCGACCGGCGGCAGGGATGAGGGCTCTACAGGGATGAGGGCTCTACAGGGATGAGGGCTCTACAGGGATGAGGGCTCTACAGGGATGAGGGCTCCGTTCGGCGACCGGAGCCTACAGGGAAGGGCTACAGGGAAGGGCCGGCCTGCACGGCCGAATCGTCGGGCGTGCACTTTTCCCGTTCGAGTCGTGAGAAAAAATCAGCCGTCCGGCGATTAATCTCATGAGGTCACAGAGATCTCCTCCCTGGTAGCGCCGCTCTGGCACATCAGTGTGCCTAGGTTACATTTGGGCGCCATTTTGCAGCTTCGCCCACTGTGCCTCGGCTTTGCATCTGCTCACAAAACAGGCTCTGGAGGTGTTGTTGGTGTCTTCCCGCAGCGTGCCGGTGACTTCCGATACCGAGTACGGAATCCCGGAGATGTCGGTGTTGGTCGGATAGTTCAGCTCGGCCGTGAGGGTGGTCGGCGCGTACGCATCCCCCAGCGTCTCGCCCCCCTCGTTTTCGAAGCCGGCACTGGTCGAACGCTCAAACGACACGGTGCGCTGGACCGCCCCGATGGTAACGTGGTCGTCGTCACCGATCGTGACGTCGACGGCCTCCCCCGTGCTCTGGTCGATGTCGTAGAAAGTGGCCCCGTTTCTGAAGTCGCCGTCGTCGCTCACGAAGAGTCCGTAGTCGTTTGTCCCGCTCGGAAGGCTGAGCGACGACAGGTCCACGGTTCTGCGTCTCTCCGCTCTCAATCAGGTTCGGATTCAAGTCCGCCCGCCATTCCCGATCGATCCGTCGAGCATTCGGATCGGAGTTGGGATTCGTACTGGTAAAGGAAAGCGCCTGGTCGTCGTGTCCAATGAGCAGAAAGTCGCCGTTCGACAGATCGGCGCCCGACTCCTGAATTTGCAGCTGCGCTGGTTCCGCATTGAGGTGCTGACTTCTGTCACCCGCCTGCCCGATCCCGGCGACCTCGGTCCCATAATTCGCATCGTGGGAAGACTGGTCATCCGTTGCGAGACTAACCGCTGAGTTGTACTTGGAGGCAAGGTAGTTCTGGACAACCGTTCGCTCTGCGTCGTTGAGCGACCGACTGTAAACAACAACCTCCGCCACGTCCATGTCTGTAAACCGGCCGAAATGGGAACCCATCCGTAGGGCCTGATCATTACTTTTCGTATTTCCTTCCTGGCTCAGGGTCGCCTCCGCAACGTTTTCGCCATTCTCGGCTCGATTCCCGACGGTGTTGATCGATCATCAGTAAGCACCCTGAATAGCACCTGTCTGCCCCCATTTGGGGGAATACCGGGTCCGGATGCAGACATCGAAACGAAAACGAACACGTCTCCCCACCGGCACAGGCGACGAATCCTGCGGCCCCAGATGCTTCGTAGATGTGATACGGACAGGCGGCGCCTCCCAGCTGAGCGCACCGACCGCTCCCGTGTGTCTTTCTCAGTTGATCCGGGACAGTGCCCCTCTTGCAAGAGACAATCAGCGTATCAATGTTCTCACATACCATTGCCCTGTCCTTCTCCCCCACAGAGCTGCGTGATTTTTGATCACGCTTGTAGAACTGGTATGAGCTTTTGCCTCCAGCCCTCTACGTGTTCATCTCCGTCCCGTCCGGCACGTCGACGAACGTGAGCCAGTCGTGCGGGTCGTCGCCGCCCTGCACAATGTCGAAGAAGGCCGACTGCAGCTCTTCGGTGACCGGCCCGCGGGAGCCGGGGCCAATCTCGTAGTCGTCCACGGTGCGGATGGGTGTGACCTCGGCGGCGGTGCCGGTAAAGAAGAGCTCATCGGCCAGGTACAGCTCCTCGCGGGGAATTTTCTTCTCCTCGACGGTATACCCGCGCTCCTCGGCCAGGGTGATGACGGACGCGCGCGTGATGCCCGGCAGAATGGAGGAGCCGGACGGCGCGGTGTAGAGGGTGTCGTCCTTAATCAGGAAAAGATTCTCGCCGCTCCCCTCGGCCACGTAGCCGTCGGTGGTGAGCATAATGCCCTCCATCTTGTCGTTCTTGACGGCGTTCATCTTCACGAGGGCCGCGTTCAGGTAGTTGCCGCCCGCCTTCGCCATCGCGGGGAAGGTGTTGGGGGCCATCCGATTCCAGCTGGCCACCTCCACGTCGACGCCCTGCTCCAGCGCCTCTTCGCCCAGGTACTGGCCCCACTCCCAGACGGCAATCGCCGTCTCGATGGGATTGTCGAGCGGGTTGACCCCCATCGGCCCCTCGCCCCGGAACGCCACGGGCCGGATGTAGCACCCGCGCAGGCCGCTGTGCTCGACGGTCCCGACGACGGCCTCGTTCAACTCGTCGACGCTGTAGGGCAACTCCATGCGGTAGACCTTCGCAGAGTCCACGAGGCGCTGCATGTGCTCCTCGAGCCGGAAGATGGCCGGCCCCTCGTCGGTCTCGTAGCATCGAAGGCCCTCGAAGACGGAGGAGCCGTAATGAATGACGTGGGACAGGACATGGATCTGCGCGTCCTCGTAGGACACGAATTCTCCGTTGAACCAGATGTCGGGCTTCATGACGGGCAGGGGGAAAGCGGTGGTCAGTAGTGGAGCAACAAGCGGAGGCAAAAACGGCGCCCGGGGGGAAAGGTTCAGCCGTTCTCGTATCCGGCCCTCACCGTCTTCCGACACTGCTCGCGCCGGGCCCGGAGCCGGGCCGTCCGCTCGGCTCGCGTCCACGCCATGCGCCCGATGGTCCACAGAATCTTGGACGACGCCTGGACCGTGCCTTTGATAGTGCCGGTGATCTTGGAGACCCCCACGCGCTTCCGGTACGACACCGGGGCCTCCTGGATGCGCAGGCCCGCCTCGGCGGCCTTGATCTGCATCTCGATGGTCCACCCGAAGGTTTTGTCCTGCATGTCCATCGCCAGCAGGTCGCGGAAGCGGATGGCGCGGAAGGGGCCGAGGTCCGTGTACGTGGCCCCCCAGATCTGCTGCATGAGCGTGCAGGCCAGCCGGTTGCCCACCTGGGCCTGCGGCAGCAGCGCGCCCGGCTCGGCGTCGCCCCGAATACGCGAGCCCACCACGAAGTCCGCCTCGCCGGCGGCAATGGGTTCGACCAGCCGTGTCATCTCCTCCGGATGGTCGCTGTAGTCGCCGTCGAGAAAAACCACCACGTCCGGCTGCCGGGCCTTTGCGTATTCAATTCCCCGCAGACACGCGTACCCGTACCCCTGTCGCTCTTCGGTGAGCACCGTAGCGCCGGCGGCACGGGCGTTATCCTCCGTCTCGTCGGTCGAGACGTTGTTGACGACCACGATCTCGTCCACCAGGGCCTCAGGAATATCACCCACCACCTGCCCAATGGCACGCGCTTCGTTGAAGGCCGGAATGATGACGAGCGTCGTCACGATGTTGGAGCAACCGAGAAGAGAATACACGATCCGTCCTTGAGAGGACGGCGAACGGTCAGCGTTACACCGTAGCCCGGCAATCGCATCTTGCCTTGATTGATGAGCAAGCGCGGAGGTCGGAGGCAGCTTCTCCCACGCGCCCTTTCCCCCACGCTCCCCTTCTCCGTGTCCCCCGGCATTACACCAGCTCATCGTCCGGCGTCGCGGCCACCTCCTCGATCGCCTCCTCGTCCAGGCGCATCACCGTGCGGTCGTCAAGTGGCTCGGCCCCTGCCTCCTCATAGAACTCGACCGCCTCCGTATTCCAGTCCAGCACCGCCCACTCCATCCGGCGGCAGCCGCGCTCCTCGGCCATCTCCGCGAGGCTATTCAGAAGGGCCGCCCCGATGCCCTCGCCGCGATACGTCGACTTCACGTACAGATCCTCGACGTAGAGCCCCGCATTCGTGAGGAACGTCGAGTAGGTGTGGTAGAAGAACGCAAATCCGACCGCCGTCCCATTCTCCGTCTCGGCGATCAGGGCCTCACACCCGGTCAGCGCCTCTTCGGACAGGTGCTCGCGCAGTAGCGGAATGTCGGGCTCCGCCTCGTCGAGCAACCGCTCGTAGGCCGCCAGTTCGAGAATGAGCTCCTGCAGCAATGCCGCGTCGTCGGGCGTCGCCTTTCGGATGGTGATGTTCATCGCCTAAATTGTCATGCTGAAGAAACGTGTAACGTTCAACGTTGAACATTCCCCTGTGTCTACATGGGCACGTCGTCGCAAGGATGGGGGCTACGACCGAGTAAGGCGTCTACCGGTACCGGCTCAGATCGTCCTCGTCGTCGAAGTCGTCCCCATCGAAGCCGCCGTCGCCGAAGGAGGAGAGCATCGAGCCCATGATGTCGTCGTAGTGCTGCGTGCCGTCGCCAATTTCCTTGCCGACCAGCGAGTTCTGGTGCAGGGCCTCCAGGACGAACTCCATCATCACGAGCCGCTCGTTGTCCGAGTCCGGCTTGGTGTAGTCGGCCACGAGGTCCGCCAGCCCATCGATCTCGGTCAGGGTGTCGGCATAGGCGTCGTTGCTCATCTCCTGCTCCAGGTCCACCGAGTTCTCGTCGGCGAACCAGTCGAGGATGTCGCGGTACTGCGGACGGCCGTCCTCCTTGTCGTCGGGATCGGGGAAGTAGTGACCGAAGATGGCGTCGACGGCCTGGCCGATGAGCGAGAGCGCCACGTTCTGCGCGCCCTCCTGCTCGCCCTCGTAGACGAGTTCCACCTTGCCGGTGATAGCAGGGGCCACGCGCATGAGGTCACTGATCCGCACGGCGGTCTCGTCCTCGCCGTTAAGCAGCGCGCGCCGCTCGGCAGTCGAGAGCAACGCCTCCACCGCCGCTCTCGTCACGCGGACCGAGACGCCGGAGGTCTGGTCGATGTACTCGCTGTCGCGCGCCTCGAACGCAATCTGCTCGATGATCTCGCGGAAGAAGTGCGGCACGTGCACATCGACCTCGACTTCGCCGTCGTCGGACGCCCGGTCGGTCCAGGCCTCTTGCTTCGTAATCGCCATGCCCGTCTCCCGCGTCTTCGGGTAGTGGGTGATGATCTGGCTGTCGATCCGGTCCTTGAGGGGCGTCACCAGGTTGCCGCGGCTCGTGTAGTCCTCCGGGTTGGCCGAAAAGACCATCATCACGTCGAGCGGAAAGCGCACGTTGAACCCGCGGATCTGGATGTCCTGCTCCTCCATGATGTTGAAGAGGCCCACCTGGATGCGCGGCTGGAGGTCCGGCAGCTCGTTGATCGCGAAGATGCCGCGGTTCGTACGCGGGATGATGCCGAAGTGGATGACCTCCTCGTCGGCGTAGGTGAGGCGCTTGTTGGCGGCCTTGATCGGGTCGATGTCGCCGATCAGGTCGGCGATCGTCGTGTCCGGGGTCGCCAGCTTTTCGCCGTAGCGCGCCTCGCGGGGGAGCCACTCGATCGGCGTGTCGTCGCCGTGCTCGTCCACGAGCTCGCGCCCCTGCTTCGTGACCGGGCTGAACGGATCCTCGTTCAGCGGCGTGTCCGCAATCACCGGGATGTAGTCGTCCAGCAGATTGGGCAGCATGCGGATGAGGCGCGTCTTCGCCTGGCCGCGCAGCCCCAGCAGAATCAGGTCGTGCTTCGCCAGGATGGCGTTTTCGATTTGCGGGATGACCGTCTGGCCGTACCCCAGAATGCCGGGAAAAATGTCTTCGTCCGCCCGCAGCTTTTCGATCAGGTTCGCCCGCAATTCGTCCTTCACGGAGCGGACGTGGTAGTCGGACGCTTTCAGTTCGCCGAGGGTGGAGAGATCCGTCGGAGCAGCCATACGACAAGACCGATTGGTGCGAGGGGACTGGAGGAGATGCCGCCACTTCAACGCGAAATGTGGCACGCGAACCCCTGTGGGCTGTTCCCCCTGACCGCGCGTGCCGTCCTGAATCAAACAGGGGAATTACCTTCTCCGTCTCGGCGGCAACGCCCTGCGAACCGCAAACCGATTCGCCTCACAGCGGCCTCGGCCTGCGCGTGTGCATCTGTGGCACGGAGGCATGGACGCGTGGAAGCACGGAAGCATGTGTAGCCTGAAAATGCGTCCGACGCGTCCAGGCGTCCAGGGCGTTTATGCGTCCAGGCATTTCTCCCTTCCGAACACATACAGCACGGAGTCTCCTTCTCTCAGGGCGTTCGGTCCCAGTCAAACAGCTCCAGCCGCGGCTCGGGCGAGCGTACGGCCACGGCAAACCGGTAGCCGTCCGCGGTCCGCCGGGCATCGAGGTCGAGCGGATAGTAGTCGCGGCTGCCGCCCTCATGGGGCTCCACGAGGCGGCGCTGCAACCGGCCGTCGGGACCGTAGGCGTCGATCTGGACCCAGCCGGGGCGCAGGTTGAGGACGAACAGGGTATCCCCCACCGCCGCGGCAGACGCCATCAGAAGGGGCGGCTTGTCCACGTCGCCCGCCGCGTAGGCGTAGCTCCGTTCCAGCATTGGCGAATCGAAGCCCACGAGCGACACGCTGTCGGCGGTCGCCCCGTCCGCAAGGTTCGACGACAGGCGGTGCACGACCGGTCGGTAGCCGGACAGGCTCACCAGCGCGTTGTCCCAGGCCCGCAGGAAGCCGGCGCGCCGCCAGTACGGCCCGCCGAGGTCGGCCTGCGCCGTCACTGCTCCCTGCTCGTTGAGCCGCGACACGTGCGCGCCCACCTGCTCCCCCACGGCCTTCGCGTAGAGCGACGTATCGGTGGCGAGCATGTAGACGAGCGCGTCTCGGGCCGGTCGGTCGTAGGAGATGGACTGCGCCGCCAGCCGCCGCCCGTCCGCCACGAAATCAATGCGATCGGCTCCAGCATTGAACACCACCAGTGTGTCGGCCCGGTGGCCGATGAGGTACGGCACGGCGAAGCTGGAGTCGGCAATCTCGCGCTGAAACGCGGCGTCGGCCCCGAAGCGAAAGAGACTGTTTCGCCTGGCGTCGCTCACGGCAATGCCGTTCTCCACGAAGCGGACCGTCCGCGGGTATGTGAGGGGATGCGCCTCCGCCCCGTCCGATGTCCCCGCCGCCCGAAGCGTATCCGCATCCATCTCAGCGGCCACCCGGCGCGAGAGCGAATCGGCCGAAAACAGCGTCTCGTTGGCCTCACGGCGACAGCTATACGGTAGGCATCCGGTAAAGAAAAGGAGGCCCACGAGCAAAAGACACACCGGACGTCGGAGCGTTCGCTCCCACGCCCGCACATCGACATCTACGTTCATTTGGGGCTCAAGTTGACTCGAAAAATGGTCGTGTCCGCCCGTTTCGAATGGCAGTGCTCCTGCTGGTCGTTGCGTATTGCGTGAGGATCCATTCGCCTCCTCGTATCGGCTTCTGACCGTCTCGCCCCCAAGACGCCCCGCACAAACGCACACACGCCTTCCCCCACGCTCCTCTTCTTCCATGCATGAACCCTCCCCGACGGGCAAATGCACTCATGCCGCCCTCGTTCGACACGTCCTCGACGGACGACGCCTCACTCCTCCCGCCCCATCCGCATGGTGAGTCTCCCCCCGGTTGCCGTCCCGCAACACCGTGAGGCGGACCGTGACGCTAGTGCAGCTTCAAACGATCTTTTGGGGGAAAGCAGTTTGCTATTGCTCCAAGCTCCAGCTTGAGGTATCTCGATTGCACAACGGACCCGTTGAAGCTGCACTATGCCGGGTCGTGGGGCCGTTGCAGCACGCCCGGTCTAGGCCGCCGCGCTCCTTCCGTTTCCCCACAATCCGCGCGGCCCGGTCAGAGCGGGAAGCAGACGCGGCCCACGGAGAGCCGACAGTCCCAACAGGCCTCAGCTTCTGCTCCACGTTCGAGGGCCGGGGTCGAACGAGCGTACCTGCTCACGTTCCTCTCTGCCGACAATCTCATTGTACGCTCCTGCAGGACCTTCCGGCCTCAAAGAAATCGGCCCTCGTGCTGCGAGGAATCTCATCATCCTGGAGAGATTGCCCTGCTCTCGTGTGCTCCACAACGCGGTCGTGTCATTCATCCCAGGTACCGAACCGCGCCCGCGCCGGTCAATTCGAATGCACCTTCCTTCCTTCAGATTCACGGTTCTGATTCCGGGACCTCTGCCGTTGCCCGACCTCTCCTCCATGCGGTCTCGCCCCTCTACCGCCGGGCCCAGTCGTCGGGAGTGGGGCGTCATCCTGGCATTCTGGGGGACATTTGCACTGCTGTCGATCGGCCAGGACGCCGTCGGGGACGGCGCCGTGGTCTTTCGGTGGGGCAAAGCCGCGGGCGAGCTCGTCGAGTACGGCACCTGGGCGCTCTTTACCCCCCTTCCTGCTCCGCCTAACCGCCGCGTTCCCGGTTATCGACGCGCATCGCCCCCGCGTCTGCCCGCTCCGCAACGGCCTCCTGCACGTCGTCACGAGTTTTTCCGTCGCAATCCTGATCGGCCTCAGCGAAGAGCTCGTGGGGCTCGGGGTCGGCGCCGAGCCCAGCACGATGCCCCCTTTCTTCAGCAGGTGCAGGAGTTCTGGTTTCTGGACGAACTGATGGTGTACGTGGTGGTGCTGATGGCCGGCTTCGCCCGTGTCTACTACCTCCAGAAGCGGGAGCGGGAGGCCGAGGCCGAGCGGCTGGAGGCCCGCACCGAGGCCCTCGAAGCCCAGCTTACGGAGGCCCGCCTCAGCGAGCTGCTCCGCCACGTGCTCGACGAGGACGCCCCGCAGGAGGTGCCCCTTTCGGAAGAGCTGGACTTCCTCGATGACTACCTCGACATCCAGACCATCCGATTTCAGGGCAACCTCGACACCACGATCGATGTGCCGCCGCCCCTGCACGATGCCCGGGTGCCCAACCTCCTCCTACAGCCGGTGGTGGAAAATGCCATTCGACACGGCACCAGCCAGATCCGCGGCACCGGGCGCATTGTCATTCGGGGTCGCCGCGATTACGACCGGCTCATGCTTACGGTGCAGGACAACGGGCCGGGGATGTCGGCCGAGCCAACCGATGGCCTCGGCCTGCGGAACGTGCGGGCACGGCTGTCGGAACTGTGCGGCGACGATGCGACCCTCCGCTTCGATACGTCGTCGGACGGCGGAACCCGCGTGACGCTCGACCTTCCCTATCACACCGGCACCGACCTGTACACGAGCAACACGCATACGGCCCCCGCTGTGCCCCCCGATTGACTGTTCTCTTTTCCCACTCGGGACGACCGACTAATCCGAGCTTTCTTCCAGGCGCCACCCGCCGCCCCCCCCTCGGTTGATGCCTCCAAGCGTCCACGCCCCCACGCTCCCAGTCCCCCACGCTCGACGACTCACCCTCGGCTGCCGTGTGTTTCCAGAACGGCGTCGGCCTGCTGCTGAATCTCGGGCCGCTCGCGAAACGCCCGAATCGTCTCCTGTGCATGGTGGTAGGCCTCCAGGTGATCAACGACGCGCTCCGGATAATCCTCCCCGATTACACAACCCGCGGCCTGCTGCTCCAAGGGCGGCATGCGCCAGGGCTCGTGGACATAGGCGGTCGTTTCCAGATGAGATAACTCGGGCACCCAGCGGCGGATGAACGTGCCGTCGGGATCGTGCTCCTTGCCCTGCTTGACAGGATTGTAGACGCGGATCTGGTTGATGCCGGTGGTGCCGGACTGCATCTGCACTTGCGGATAGTGGATGCCGGGCACGTAGTCCGCCATGAGCCCGCCGTAGGTGGGGGCGAAGCGGCGCCAGTCGAGCCAGCAGTCGTACGCCGCAAACGAGCACAGCATGGCCCGCATGCGAAAGTTGAGCCAGCCGGTCGTGCGCAGGCACCGCATGCAGGCGTCCACCATCGGGAAGCCCGTCTGCCCGTGAAGCCACGCGTCGTACAGGGCCGGGTCCCAGTCATCGTCGCGGAGCGCGTCGAACGCCGGAATGTAGCTCTCGTGCTCGATCCGGGGCGCGTCCTCCAGCTTCTGCGTGAAGTGGCTGTGCCAATGGAGACGGCTGTCGAAGCTGTCGAGCGCCGTGCGCCAGGTGCGCGCCGCCGGGTCGGACCGCCCCTCCAGCTCGTCCTGCCGTTGCCGCAACTCGTAGACCACCCGGCGCAGGCTGATGGTGCCGAACGCCAGGTGTACCGAGAGGCGCGAGCAGGCCGTCCTTCCGGACAGCGGGCTCGACATCGCCCGGCGGTAGGGCCGCCCGCGCTCGTAAAGAAATGAATCCAGCGTCCGGTGCGCCTCCGCCTCCCCGATTTGCTGCAACGCAGCGGTCGACGGGCGCAGGCCCAGATCGGCGTGCGACGGCATGAGGCCGGAGTCGACCTCGGGCACCGGCGTCAGCGCCTCCGGCGGATACACGAGCGGGCGCGCCATGGCGTCGTCCCAGTGGTCGGCCCAGTCGTCGCGGTCGTGCGGCCCGCGGATGACGCCGCGGCACGGAATCTCCGTGCACGGCACGCCCTGTTCTTCTGCCCAGGCCCGCACGCGGCGGTCGCGGTCGAACGTGCGCCGATTCCCGACTTCTTCGTGGGCCCAAAGGCGGAGCGGTCCCACCTCTTGCCGCAGCCTCTCCAGCACGTCCGGCATCTCGCCGCAACGCACCACGAGCGGCTGGCCCCGCCGTCGGAGGCGCGCCCGCAGCTCGATCAGCGCCTCGCGGATCAGGGTCCAGTGGCGCGGGCGGTAGTCGTCGCCCGCCGCGATGGACGGCTCCGCCACGTAGAGCGGCAGCACCGGGCCGCGCTCAGCGGCGCGCTTCAGCGGCCTGTGATCGTCCACGCGCAAATCACGCTTGTACCAGACGACCTGAACGGGGGCGGACATTGGAAGGGGCAGATTGTGAGCATGCGTTCCTTGCCCTAACGGACACGGTCCCCATCCGATTCCAAAACGACGCGCGGATGACGGTCCACTTCCGACCGTCGCTCTGCAGCCGCCTCAGCCGTCCACAATCCTCCAGTACAGGTCGACGCTCTTGTCGCGGAGGTCACCGAGCGAGCCGTCGTTTTCGATAACATGATCGGCCCGGCGGCGCAACTCGTCCTGCGGAAGCTGATGCTCCATTCGGTCCCGCACCTGGGCCTCCGTCACGCCGTCGCGCTCCACGACGCGGGCAATGCGCTCCGCATCCGGCGCCACCACCGCCGCCGTCGCGTCCACGTGAGCATCGCCCCCCGCCTCAAAGAGGAGCGCGGCCTCGTGCACGAGCAGATCCACGCCCTCCTCCTCGGCCCGCATCTCTGCCGCCGCAAACGACTCGAACACCCGCGGGTGAACGATGGCATTTAACTGCTCCAGCCGCTCGGCGTCCCCAAATACCTGCGCGGCCAGAAATTCGCGGTTCAGGGAGTCATCCTCCGCGTACGCATCGCGGCCGAACGCGTCGACGATCTCCGCCCGGACCGCGTCGTCGTTCTGCATGAGGGCCTTCGCCTCCACGTCGGCGTAGAACACCTTCGCTCCCTGCTCCTCCAGAAAGCCGCAGACGGTGGTCTTGCCGCTGCCAATGCCGCCGGTCACGCCCAAGGTCTTCACAGTGACGAATGACGAGTTTCGATTTTCGAATGCACACCGGACGAGTGTCTTTTGCAATTCGCAATTCGACACTCGAACTTCGCAGTTGCCCTCATCCGGGCGGCCAGCTAAACGGGCGTCCGCCGAGAAGATGAAGGTGAAGGTGATAGACCGACTGCCCCCCATCGTCGCCGCAGTTGATAACCGTGCGGTAGCCGCCGTCCAGCCCTTCCTCCTGCGCCAGTTCACGCGCCACCACGAACAAATGCCCCACGAGGTCTTTGTCCTCCGGTGCTAGATCGTCGAGGCTCGGGATCGGCGTCCGCGGCACAATCAGGATGTGGGTCGGCGCCTGCGGATCGATGTCGTGGAAGGCCACGCACCGGTCGTCCTCGTGGACGATGTCGGCGTCGACCTCCCGGTCGATGATCTGTTGGAAAAGCGTCTTTTCGGACATAGTGCCAGTGCCGCTGTCAAGAACGACGTGCGTGCGAACGGAACGGTCAAACGAAGCTTTCCATCTGGACCTCAAATATGCAGACCGGACCGCTGAATCACAAGACGAAATTGTAACCGCTTGCCTGTAACGGTCCTGTTTCCGCTCGAACAACATCCTCGCCCCGCGGTGAGTAGTACTGACTTCAAAGCAATGTTTGTCCCAACACATTTTTGGCCTCGTCGCCATACATGTCTACCGTCTACGTCACCCGCAAGGTGCACTTCAACGCCGCCCACCGCCTCCACAACCCCGAGAAATCGGAGGCGTGGAATGAAGAGACCTTCGGCCCGTGCAACAATCCGAACTGGCATGGCCACAACTATGAGCTTGAGGTGACGGTGGCGGGCGAGCCCGACCCCGAGACCGGCTACGTGGTCGACCTCGGCGACCTCAAATCCGTGTTGAACGAGCAGGTCATCGACAAGGTGGACCACAAGAATCTCAACGTCGAAGTGGACTTCATGGACGGCCTCATTCCGTCGACCGAAAACTTCGCGATCGCCATCTGGAACCAGCTCGACGGGGAACTGCCGGCGGGCGAGCTGCACTGCGTCCGCCTGTACGAGACGCCCCGCAACTTCGTCGAGTACCGGGGCGAGTGACGCCCCTCGTTCCCGCTCTGTTTTCCATACCCGACCCCGCTCCGACATGGCCGAAAAGAAAATTGCCGCCGACAACCTCCGCGACAACGGCACCCCGATGGGGGGACCGCCCAAGCTCTACGAGCGTCGGGACATGTACGACGAGGACACCAGCGAGGAGATTGCCGAACACGTCTCGTCGATCCTCGAGATTTTAGGCGAGGATCCGTCCCGGGAGGGCCTCGCGAAGACGCCTGAGCGCGTAGCGCGCGCCTACCAGTTCCTCATGCACGGCTACGCCCTCGACCCGAAGGACATTCTCCAGCAGGCCCTGTTCGAGGAGGCCTACGACGAGATGATCCTGGTCAAGGACATCGAGGTGTACTCGCTCTGTGAGCACCACATGCTCCCGTTCTACGGCAAGGCACACGTCGCCTACATTCCGGACGGCAAGATCGTGGGCCTCAGCAAAATCCCGCGGACGGTGGATGTCTTTGCGCGGCGCCTGCAGGTGCAGGAGCGCCTCACCCTCCAGATCCGCGACGCCATCGACGAGGTGCTGGAGCCCCTCGGCACCGCCGTCGTCATCGAGGCCAAGCACCTCTGCATGATGATGCGGGGGGCGGAGAAGCAAAACTCGATGACCACCACGAGCTCCGTGAGCGGCGAGTTTGACGAGCACGCGACCCGCGCCGAGTTCATGCGCCTCATCCGCGCGACCGAGTAGGCAGTGGCGAGTGGCGAGTTGCGAATGGTCGGCCGCGCCCTCATCTTCAGGGGCGAGGCCACGTTCGCACACTCGAAAATCGAGATTCGCAATTCGACAATGATCGTCGTTGTTACCGGCGCGAGCCAGGGCATCGGGCAGGCTATCGCTGAGGCATTTGCCGACCGAGACGGGGCGCAGATTGTCCTGGCAGCGCGGTCGGCGGACGCTCTCGAATCGGTCGCCGCGTCGTATCGGGATCACGGCGGGGAGGCCCTGGTCGTGCCCACGGACGTAACGGACGACGAGGCCGTGGCCGAGATGGCGGACACCGTGCAGTCGGAGTGGGGTGTGCCGGACGTGCTCGTCAACAACGCCGGCCTGTTCCGGCACGCGCCGCTCGACGAGTTGACGCTCGACGGCTTTCGCGAACAGCTGGACGTGAACCTGACCGGCACGTTCGCCGTGACGCAGGCCTTTTTGCCTGCGATGCGCAAGCGGGGAACAGGCCATCTTTTCTTCATGGGATCGGTCGCGTCCATCCAAACCTACCCCGGCAACGCGGGCTACTGCGCTGCCAAACACGGGGTCCGCGGCCTGGCCCGCGTGGTGCGCGAGGAAACGAAAGACGAGGGCTTGCGGGTAACGACCGTCCTTCCCGGCGCCACCTACACCCCCACGTGGGACGGCGTGGACCTGCCCGAGGAGCGCTTCATGCCGCCGGAGGATATCGCCCGGTCGATCGTAGACGCGTACCATCTCTCCGACCGCACCGTGTTGGAGGAGCTGGTGTTACGGCCACAGGCGGGAGACGTGTGAAGCGTCGTCGGGCTGGGTGCTCTCCTCCGCCCCCGTGCGCCTTCGCTCCGGAGAGGCCGGTTGAACGTCAACGGGGGTACTGATCCGTGCACAGGTAGGGAAACAAAATTCTCCGTGTGAGGAAGGAGATCAGCCGGACTCGTCCGATAAGATGCTGGAAATCTGGGATTTCCTCAGCACGGCGAACAGTGGCCTGCGCACTTTCTCACGGATCGGTAGGACCAACGTGCGAAATCAAAACACCAGTCTCTAACGGAGCGAACAAGACCCGTTCTGCAGAGGAACGGCGCCCCGCGCCTTCTGTACCTATTCGTCCGTGTACGTGACTGGGCGTTCTTCTGAAGATCGGACGCCTCGGTCCCCTGAATTCAAGCCCTTAATCTGCGCATGTCTACCCCTGCGACCGACGATCCGACCGCGGAGCGCGAGCCGACCACGCCCGACGACGCCGACCTCGACAGTGTCGAGCCCGAACCGATCGCCCCCTCCGGCGACGGCGACCCTGGGTTCGTTGAACTGCCCGTCGTCGAGAACACGAACAAAAACAAACGCGGCCGTCGTCCCGACTGGCTCCGGGTCTCGCTGCCGCAGGGCGAAACGTACAACGACGTGCGAGAGACGGTCGAGGAGCACGACCTGCACACCGTCTGCGAGAGCGCCAACTGCCCCAATATGGGAGAGTGCTGGAGCCGCGGCACCGCCACGTTCATGATCCTGGGCGACGTCTGCACCCGCTCCTGTGGCTTCTGCGCCGTGAAGACCGGCCGGCCGCAGGACGGCCTCGACTGGGACGAGCCGCGCCGCGTGGCCGACGCCGTCGACAAGATGGACCTCGACCACGCCGTCATCACCAGCGTCAACCGCGACGAGCGCGAGGACGGCGGCGCCCCCATCTTCGCGGAGGTCATCGAACGCATCCACGACCTCGGCGCCACCTGCGAGGTGCTTACCCCCGACTTCCGCGGCATGCGGGAGCCGTGCGAAACGGTCTTCGAGGCCGAGCCGGACATCTTCAACCACAATGTCGAAACGGTGCCGAGCCTCTACCGCCGCGTGCGGCCGCAGGCCAACTACGAACGCTCCCTCAAGGTCCTGAAGTGGGCCAAAGAGGAGGGCCTGCGCACCAAAAGCGGCATCATGGTGGGCCTCGGCGAGACGAAGGAGGAGGTTCTGGAGATCATGGACGACTTCGTCGACATCGGCCTCGACGTGATGACCATCGGGCAGTACATGCAGCCGACCGAGCATCACCTGCCGGTCGAGGCGTGGATCGAGCCGGAGGTCTTTGACTGGTACAAGCAGGTCGGCGAGGAGAAGGGCATCGACCACGTCGAGAGCAGCCCGCTCACCCGCTCCTCCTACCACGCCGAGGAGCACGTGTAACCTCCGTTTACAGGCGGCCCAATACACCATGTCGCCCCTAACAAAAGCCCCTGCCCCCCGAGAGCGGCGGTTTACGGTCGACGAATACTATCGCATGGGAGAGGCGGGCGTCTTTGACGAAGACGACCGGGTCGAACTGCTTGACGGCCACATCTACGTCATGTCCCCGATTGGAAGCGAGCACGCTGCGTGCGTCCGCCGCCTGAACCGCTTGTTTCAGTCTCGGCTCGGGGGTCGAGGACTCGTCAGCGTTCAGAATCCGGTTCGTCTTGCCGACGATTCGGAACCGGAACCGGACGTGGTGCTGCTGCGGCCGCACGACGACGGGTATGCGTCTGAGCACCCGGGGCCGGAGGAGGTGACTATGGTCGTGGAGGTGGCCGACACGTCGCTGTCGTTCGACCGCGATGTCAAACTGCCCCTCTACGCCGAGGCCGGTATTCCCGAAGTGTGGCTTGTAGACCTGGAGGCCTCCGTGATTCACGTGTACCGTGACCCGAATGGAGACGACTACCACACCCACACGACGCACGACCCCGACGCTGAACTCGAAGTGGCCGGTCTTTCCGACGGTCCTCTGCTCCCGGCCGCTAAAATACTGCGCGCTTCTGATTGAACGACGCCGCCTCGTTCACCTCCAGAATCTCGTGTCCTCGTCCGTACCGAGGTGATTCTTTCCGTATGCCCACAACAGCCGATCCTCTCACATCGCCAAAGCGGCGACGGTTTACGGTCGACGAATACTACCGGATGGGGGAGGCGGGCGTCTTCGGCGACGACGACCGGGTCGAACTGCTTGACGGCCACATCTACGTCATGTCCCCGATTGGAAGCGAGCATGCTGCCTGCATCGACCGACTCACTCGTCTTTTCGTCCCCCGTGCCGCAGAGAACGCAATCGTGCGGGTACAGAACCCCATTCGGCTGGAGACGGACTCGGAGCCGGAACCGGACCTCGCCCTGGTCACCCCGGGCGACGGCGCGTACGTGTCTCAGCATCCGGGGCCCGCAGACACTCTGCTCGTCATTGAGGTCGCCGATACGTCACTCGCGTTCGACCGTGACGTAAAACTGCCGGTGTACGCCGACGCCGACCTTCCAGAAGTCTGGCTCGTGGATCTGGAGCACAAGCAGATCCACGTCTACCGCGATCCGTCCGGCGACGGCTACACGACCCACGAGGTGCATGACACCGACGACGCGTTGACAGTCGAGGCCCTTCCGGACATCGGGTCCGTCTCCGCGTCCGCGATTCTCAAACCGACCCAATCGGACGAGTAATTGCCTCTCTCCCGTTTCTCCTTTTTCGCGACCGACCATCTCGAACAGAGACGGGAGGACGGGATCAATGAAAAAGGGTGTCATACCGAGTCCGCTTACAAAGTTCAGGAGTGGGGAATGAGCGTACGGTCATAAATACTCAGGCGCACGAGTGCGCCACGCACATACCCACACACCCCGATAGTGGTCGGGACATTGCTCCCATATCCGCATACCTAACGGAGCCGCATGATCTTTGATTATGCTTGCGGAGTTGGTATCAGAGCGCCACATCTTCTTTTTGAACGTACGCCTCCCCCTCGTCCGACACCTGCAGCAGCGTCCACGGCTGCTCCGGATCGGAGAGAAAGCACAACCCCTCCCTGCCGAGCGCCTCGTGTGCATCCCGGGCGCAGGCCGTCGCCGTGTCCCACGGCATCGTCGGCGCGTTAAGCCAAACGCTCGTGTATGGCCCGTTCTCTACCTCTTCCGCAATCTGCACGGGCACCGTCTCCCCCTCGTAGGTCCCCTCGTAGGTGAGCACGAGCGCGTCCTCGTCCTGCTCCACCGTCTCAAGCACGTCCCGAAGCCACGCCACCGCCTCCTCTTCCGACAGGTTGCGCACGTAAATCTCAATCGTATCGTGGGCCATGAATGTTGGCAATCTGCTCTGAAAAGAAGAAGGGCGACACCACTGCTCAACACGCTCCGTCGTGCTCAAATGCATGGATGCACGGATGCCCGGAAGCACAAAGGCGCTGCCTGTATGCTTCCATGCCTCCACACTTCCACGCCTCCACGCTCCCACGCCTCCACGCTCTCATTCTCCCACGCCCCGCGCTCTACTTACCGATGATCCTCAATCCGCAGCGACCGGGCATGCCGCTCCGCCTCATCGGCTCGATTCGTCGCCACGACGACCATGCCCCCGTCGGCCCGTTGATCGTCAATGATTCCGGTGACCATCGCCCGCCCCGACGCGTCCAGGTTGGCCGCCGGCTCATCCAGCAGTAGCAGCGGCGGGTCCGCCAGCAGCGCGGCGGCGTACTTCACCCGCTGCCGCATCCCGGACGAAAACGTCGACACCGGATCGTCGGCCCGATTCGCGATGCCAACCTGATCGAGCACTGTATCGATCCGCGCCTCAACGCCGCCGAGTCGTCGCGCCTCGGCCAGAAACGCCACGTTCTCGCGCGCCGTGAGTGCCCTGTACAACCCCAGCGCCGGCGCCACAAGCCCTGTTCGGAGCGGATGCTCCTCCTCGCCGATGGAGGCTCCGTCGACGGTTAGCGTCACCGTGCCCGCCTTCGGCATCAGCACTCCCGCCAGGATGCGGAGCAGCGTCGACTTGCCCGCCCCGTTCGCCCCCGTCACCGCCAGACTCTCGCCTCCCTCCATGGAAAACGACAGCCGTCGGAACAGCAGCAGCGTCCCGTACCGATGACCGACCTGCTCGGCAACGAGAGACGGCATGCAAAAGTGGACGAGTAGTTGGCAGCACGCTTGTCGGAACGTACGAGATACACCGCAAAACCCAAAGTCTATACCAGAGCGATTGCATGTTGGCAGATGCACGGAGACATCGGAGGCGCGATGTTACCGTTGTCCCCATCTGCCCGAAATGAGTAGAAACATGGGGGCATGGAAGCGATGACGCTGTGCTCCAACGTTCTTTTGTTTGCTCCCGAGGGCAAAACGCGATTGCCCTGAAAGTCCCCACCGGTCCGCTTCAAGGCAATCGAATGTTGGAAATCCAGGCCGAGCGAAGGCGGCGTTCCTGCTACGATCATCCGATGATGCCGAAACGTATGTCGGCATGGGCGTCTGGAAGAGACATCAGGCTGTTCTGAACGCACTCCCTATTGAGAACAACCCCAAGATGCTACTGCCGTACCGGTCCCTTCCAGGCCGCCGCATCGGATTTGTCGACATCCTCCCACAGCCGGCAGACCGCCCCCCCTTTCCCCATCCCGCTGTCTCCCACTCCCCCGATCTCACACTCTCCCGTTTCCCAGTCCCCCCGCACCCATTTTCGATCTCCCAATTTTCCAACTTTCCCACCTTCCAATGTTCTAACTTTCCAACCTTCCCCGTAATCCCTCGTACGAAATTCCAGTCGTCTCCCCTGAATCCTCACCTCGGTCATGGGCTCCCCGTCCCAATCCGCCACGCCCACCCCGGCCGGTCCCGACGAGGCGTCCCCGGCCGACATCGCCCTGTTCGGCAAGGACCCGATGCCGCGCATCGTCGACGTGCATCCCGAAAGCTTTCGGGACCGCCCGTCGGGCGAGCCCGCCGCGGTCCGCCTCTACCAGCGCACGGAGGACTTTGCCGACATCACCGAGCACGAGGAGACGTTCTATCCCTTTTTCTTCGTCTCCGACGCGAGCCTATTGAACGGCCTCCGCCACGACTTCTGGTGCAAGCGGCTGGACGGCGATAATTTCTTCAGGCACGTCGCCGCCTTTCCCACCTGGGGGGCGTACTGGGACGCCGTCCGCCAGATCGAACGCCGCACCGACAGCGACGAGGGCCGGCCCGACGAACTCTACCGCGTCGGCTCGCCCGTCCAGCAGTACCTCATGCAGTCGGGCCGCACCTGCCTGCTCGACATGACGCTCGACGACCTCCACCGCCTGCAGCTCGACATCGAGGTCTACACCGAGGGCGGCTTCCCCAACGCCGACCGGCCCGAGGACAAAATCATCATTGTCGCC
Organism: Bacteroidetes bacterium SW_9_63_38; assembly: GCA_003022435.1. Lineage (GTDB taxonomy): Bacteria > Bacteroidota > Rhodothermia > Rhodothermales > Salinibacteraceae > Salinibacter. The sequence goes on from PXUA01000011.1 coordinate 19,346, forward strand.
TTCTCGGACAACCGCGGCTGGACCCGCCTGCTCCACCTCGACGACGACACCGACGAGGCCACCCTCCTCCGGCAAACGGTCCAGACCATCCGCGAGCGCGACCCCGATGTGATCGAGGGCCATAATGCGTTTGCCTTCGATATCTCCTACATCCTCGACCGCTGCGATATGCACGGCGTCGACTTCGCCATCGGGCGCGACGGGTCGGTGCCCCGCACGTACGACTCCAGCATGCGCTTTGCCGAGCGGACGGTCGACTACCCGGCCGTCGACATCGTGGGCCGCCACGTCATCGACACCTACTTCCAGGTGATGGCGTTCGACGTGTTCAGCCGCGACCTGCCGGACTACAGCCTCAAAACCGCCGCCCGCTACTTCGGCCTCGCCCCCGAGGAGCGCACCTACATCGAGGGCGTCGACATCTCGCGGGCGTGGCGTGAGAACCGCGACAAATTGCTCGACTACGCGCTCGACGACGTCATCGAGACGAAGCGCCTCGCGGGGCACCTCTCCGGCTCCACGTTCTACCTGGCGCAGATGCTGCCCATGACCTACGGCGCGTCGGCGCGGCGCGGCCCCGCGGCCAAGATCGAGAGCCTCTTCGTGCGCGAGTACCTGCGTCGCCGCCACGCCCTCCCCCGCAGCGAGTGGGGCAGCCAGTCGATGGGCGGCTACACCGACATCTTCATCACCGGCGTGATGGGCCCCATCGTCTACGCCGACGTGGAGAGCCTGTACCCCTCCATCATGCTCAACTACGACGTGCAGCCGTCCGGCGACACGCTCGACCTCTTCCCCACCCTGCTGGAACGGCTCACCGACCTGCGTCTCAACACGAAACAGGACATGAAGGACGCCGAGGACGAGGAGGTCCGCAGCGAACTGGATGCCCGACAGTCCTCATATAAAGTGTTGATTAACTCATTCTACGGCCTCCTCGGCTTCTCCCTCTCCGTCTTCAACGACTTCGCGGAGGCCGACCGCGTGGCCCGCACCGGGCAGGAGATCCTGCGCGACCTGATCGACGAGATCCGCAATCGGGGCGGCACCGTGATCGAGGTGGACACCGACGGCGTGCTCTTCGTGCCGCCGGACGACGTGCGCGGCGAGGAGGACGAAGTCGACTTTACCGTGGGCCTCACAGAGGCCATGCCCGAGGGCATCCGCGTCGGGTTCGACGGGCGCTACCAGAAGATGCTCTCCTATAAGAAGAAGAACTACGCCCTCCTCACCTACGACGACGACCTGAAGTTTAAGGGCTCCTCCCTCATCTCCCGCTCCAACGAGCCGTTCGGGCGCGACTTCGTACGCCGGGCCATCCGCCGCCTGCTCGACCACGACATCAAGGGCCTTCACGACCTCTACGTCGACACCCGCACCAAGATCATCGAGAGCGACTGGGAAAGCGTCGAGAGCTTTGCCCGTACTGAAACGCTCAAGGACACCCTGGCGGACTACGAGGCCGACGTAGAGGACGGCAACCGCCCCCGCGCCGCCACCTACGAACTCGCCAAGCGAAAGCAGGAGCGCACCGGCAAGCCCGTCAAAAAGGGCGACCGCATCACCTACTACATCACCGGCGAGAACGCGGGCGTGACCGCCTTCAAGCACTGCGCGCTGGCGGCCGATTGGGACCCCGACGCCCCCGACGAGAACACCGCCTACTACCTGAAGCGCCTCGACGAGTTTGCCACCAAGTTCGAGCCGTTCTTCACCGAGGAGGACTTCCGCCTTGTCTTCTCCGCCGAGGACATGTTCGGATTCTCGGCTGACGGCATCGAGATCCAGCGCCGCGAACACGAGGCCGACCGTCCCGATGGCGACCCGACCGACGAGGTGCCCTTCTGAGTCGGGCAACTGTACGGTCCGCCTCCCTCAGAAGCGTGCTCGCTCATCGACTTACTCCGTTCGATGTTGCCCAAATTGTGTGTACGTTTGTGAGCTTGTGCGTGGAGAATAGTCTCCCCGTCGATCCGAGCAGCCTGGTCTGACACGCCCACACTCACACACCCCGACAGTGGTCGGGACACTGCTCACATACGCCCACACGTCCTCTCACATGTTCTCGGCTACCCCCGACCGCTCACAGGCCCCCGAGCCTCCGTCGCCAGACGGGCTCCTACCGGTCTCGCTGCACAAATCAGGGTCTCTACGAGAATTTCCCTCACCGTCGAGCACTGCGCGTGAACCAATGTCCGTGCAGTCCGTGCGTGGTGGTTGAATGTTAATCCACCCTCTATCGCCAGCTGTTTCCCGCCATGAAACGTCTTGCCGTCGCGGGCGCCTTCGCCACGATTGGCGGAGCCGCCACCCTCCTCATGGTCGCTAGCATCCTGTACTCGTGCCGCCAGGGCGGCCACCCGCACGATATGGGCACCGACGCACACTCTGAGGACGCCCCCTCGCATTCGTCCGTCATGGAGCCGCCTGTGGACCCCCGTCCGGCCGCGCCGTCGTCGGCGCGAAAGGTTGTCCTGCCGCACGCGTAGCATTGCGTCTCGGCGGGCCCCGTTACGTCCGCCCTGTCGATCGCGGCTCATCGGTTGAATGCTGACGAAGTGGACGCCCCTCCTCCTCCAGTCCCGGTCCCGGCGGTCGCATCGTGCCTTCTTCAGCCCGCAGGAAGACGATTTGAGCACAGCGGTACTGCTTCCATGCCTCCACGCCTCCGCTCATGCCGGGCGGATGGACCGTTGGCAACATCGCCTCCTGCATCGTCGGATGTCTCGACCCTTCAATCGTCCTGTTGGGCTCGGCATAGAGGTTGCAGGCGTTGTCCACGAATTTTAAGTTCAATAGTATCGCTTTTTCCTTCCGCCAACTCCCACGATTTATGCGATTCCGATCGTCCTTGCTCAGTCTCGCGCTTTTTCTCCTCGGTGCCTTCCTGCTGACTTCTTCTCCAACGAGGGCACAAGAGGACACCGACGATGTCAGTGATCTGAACAACGCACTGCAGGCCGTCGGCACGCAATATGCCGACAGCTACGTGCAACCGCTCAGCAACGCCTTCGGTGCCAACATGGGAGGAGGTCTATTCCGCAGTGCCGACGTGGGAAATAGCTTGATTCCCGGCTTTCCTGTCGACCTCTACGTCGGCGTCAGCGTGTCTGGGACCCTCACGTCGTCAATGCAGAAAAGCTTTGCTCCAGACGCAGAGGAGACGTTTACCCGGAATGGGGATAAATACACCGTTCAGTTTAAACCAGATCCGGACGATGAAGTGCCAACTGCTTTTGGGGAGACGAATCCTCCCGACGCAAATCTAGTCGTAGAACGAAATGGGAATCAAGTCGGCGATCCGATCAGGGCACCGCAGGGACTCGTCAACACGTCCATTGCGCCGATCGTGGTTCCCCAGATCGGTATCGGCTCAGTCGTAGGGACGGACGTTCAGGTTCGGTATTTGCCAAAGATAGAGCTATCGGCTCGAGGCGGCAGTTACGGAACAGTCGGCCTGTTCGGCATCGCCGTACGGCACGATATTGACCAGTGGATTCCTGCTCCGCTTCCGCTCGAACTTACTGTACAGGGGGCCTGGAACCAGTTCTCGTTGGAAAACGACGCCGTTACCGGCGACGGAACATCAGAGGTACTCGATGTTTCAGGATGGGCGGTGAACCTCCAAGCCAGCAGAGGCGTACCGGTCATTCCCCTTACTTTCTACGGGGGAGTACAGTATGAAAAATTCGGCGTCGATTACAACTACACGTTCCAGCCTGATGGTTCTAGCGAGCCAGTCAGTCTGTCGCTGGAACAGGACGCCGCGAACAACTTCCGCGGCCTCGCCGGGTTTTCACTCACGTTCGCCATCGTCCGGTTCAACGTCGACTACGCCATCGGGAACGAGAACAACGTCGTGACGACGGGACTCGGCATCCGGATATAACCGCCCTCCCGTTTGCTCCTTTCAGCGAGAACCCAGCGCCCCCGGCCCCATCGGTCGGGGGCGTTGCAATTGGAGTTCGAGGGACTGATCCCCCTCTTCAAGCTGCCGATGCTCTTCACGCAGCCATCGCGCAAGCATGAGGGTCGCCTCGGCCCGGACTGGCACGATGTCGGCAGACACGTCGCCGGTGGCGTGAACGAAGCGCAGGAGATGGTACTGCCCGTCGGGTGCGCCTAGTGCAGCGTCCACCGTCAATCTACAGGGTGGCGAATGCCCTGCGCATCCTCGGCCCAATTCGGGAAGACGTGATTCGTGACTGCTGATCCGGCAGCCCATGCAATACGTCGTCTGAAAACGGGCACTTCTGTGAAGCGGAACCGAGGACTTCGAGGGCACAGAATGAGCCTTGACACTGCACTAGCCCCCTCCTGCGCCTGATCCTTCCAACTCGTCGAGCAGGCGCAGCCCCTCCTGCCCAGCGACCGCACTGCCCGTTCCGGCCAGTTTCACGTCAGAGGCGGGCCGACGAGACGTCCGAGCCCCCCGTGGATTGTCATGACCGACTGCAGCGGTTCACGAATGCGTTCCCCACAACCGTTCGTCCTCCAGGAGGATTTTTGGAGGCCCTACGCACTCGGGGCGGCCGTCGCCGTGTCCGCCTCCGCAGGCGCGACGACCTCCTGATAGTTGACAACCGCCTCCTCCACAACATCCTTTGCCCGATCCGGCCCGAAGAAGTCCTGCACACGCACCGTTTTGTCTTCGAGCGCCTTGTAGTCCTGAAAGAAGCGGCGCAGCTCACGGAGCCGGTGATCCGGCAGCTCCTTGATGTGCCAGTAGTCGTTGAACGCCGGATCGTCCATATGGATGCAGATGATTTTCGCATCCTCCTCGTCGTCGTCGACCATGCTCATCATGCCGATGGGACGAGCCCGTAGGATGCTAAGCGGGTCGACCGACTCCTGCGCCAGCACGAGCACATCGAGCGGGTCGCCGTCGTCGGCGTAGGTCCGAGGAATGAATCCGTAGTTGGCGGGATACACGACCGAGGAGTACAGCATGCGGTCCACCCGCAGCAGCCCGGTCTTTTTATCCAGTTCGTACTTGACCTTCCCGCCCTGCGGGATTTCGCTAACAGCGTTGAAGACATCCGGACTGTCCGTCCCGATGTTTACGTCGTGCCAGGGGTGAGCCATAGCTATAAAATGTGTGCGTTGTGACGAGATTGCGGCCTCGGATCGCGTGGGATGTCCGGCGATGCCAGTGTATGAGGCTCGGCGATGCGCATTACAAGACCGATCCGTGGGAGCGCATGTTTCTCCCTTTTCCCCCCGATACGATCCCGGTGCAGCCCGAGACGAACCCGGGCCCGAAGATCTTAGAGAGCACGTAGTCGCGCATCGGCAGGGGGCATGGCCGGTTCTCCCAAGGTAGGGAAGAAACGGACCGCCGTAAACCGGGGCGCGGGCGTTACCCCTCAGGGCCGCCGGCCCTCGGATCCTCGGTACGAGGCGTCTCTTTCAGGTGCTGCGACGGATCGAACGAGCGCTCAGTGCCGCACCAAGCGGCGAGCGCCGCACTGGTGAGGTATGTATTCGGATCATCGAGATCGTCGAGGCTGTGTCCGGCGGCCGCCGGCGTGTCCTGATTGCCGTCGGCGGCATCGAGGGCTTCGGCGGTCCGCTGGACGCTACGGGCAAGGTGGGAGGCCGCCTCCGTCGTGTGATCCTCGACGGTAAACTGTCCGTCGCGGTAGAGATTGGCCAGCGTGCGCACAGCGTCGGTCGTGCCGAGGTGGACTGCGACCTCGTCGGTCTCCCCCGACACCGTGCCGCTGCCACCTGTGGGCACGGCTGCAATCGGATCCAACCCCCGATCCGTAAGCGCCGTCACGAGGGCCTCTCCACCGGGAGCACTTCGGTTCACGATAATGCTGGTGCGCCCGATGTACGGCCGCTCGGCCACGAGGCCCTGCAGGTAGTCGGCCAGGGCCTCAGCAGTGTCTTCGGTGTGCTGCCGGGCGCGACCGAGGCGGAACTGGGTGGGGGCACCCGTGCCGTTCTGCTCTTTCTCCAGGATGGAAAGAGTGGCCTCGACGGACGGATCGTCGTGCACGAGGTCAACGCCGAGAAAGAAGGAGTGGGCCATTGCGGAGAGACGTACTGATTCAAGAGGGCCTGCGCGTCGCGAACAGCGAGCGCCCGGGGTTCGGGCCGAGTATGTCCATGACGTGCCGCGGCGCTCGTTCCGGGCCTGCCGCCCATTTTCACGAGGTCGCCCTACGCATCACGTCTCAACAGTACGCCTCACCGCACAGTACGCCTCACCGCACAGTACGCCTTACCGTACAGTGCGCCTCACCGTACAGTACTGCACGCTGAAGTACGAGCGCTCATCGGTCCACACCTCGTCGACCGCAAAGCCCGCCTCCTGCATCAGGGCAGCGAAGTCCTCCAGCGTGTACTTGTACGAGTACTCGGTATGGATCGTCTCTCCTTCGGCGAACGCGATCGACCCGCCCGCCACGGTCACGGTCTGCGCCTCGCGGCTCTGGAGAAAGCTCTCGATGCATCCCTCCTCGTCGTTCCAGACGCTGAGGTGTTCGAACCGGTCAAGGTCGAAGGTGGCGTCGAGCTCCCGGTTCATGCGTCGCAGGAGGTTCTTGTTGAACGCCGCCGTGACGCCGGCGGCGTCGTTGTAGGCCGCCTCCAGCACGTCCACGTCCTTCTTCAGGTCGACGCCGATGAGAAGGCCGCCGTCGCGCCCCACGACCGTTCGCACGTGGGCCAGGAAGTCGCGGGCCTCGTCCGGCGGAAAGTTGCCGATCGTGGAGCCGGGATAGTAGGCCACCGTCCGGGCCGGGGGCCGGGGCGGCTCCGGCAACTCAAAGGGCGTCGTGTAGTCGGCACACAGCGGCTGAATGGGCAGGTCCGGATGGGCCTCGACCAGGGACTCGGCCGCCTCCAGGAGATGGTCTCGGGAAATGTCGACGGGCACGTAGGCGGCCAGGTTCTCCAGATGATCGAGCAGGAGACGGATCTTCCGGCTGCTCCCACTCCCATACTCTACGAGCCGCGCCCGCGGCCCGACGGCGTCGGCCATCGCCTCGGCGTGGGTGCGCATGATCTCCATCTCCGTCCGCGTCGGGTAGTATTCGTCTTGTTTGCAGATGCGGTCGAAGAGCTTCGATCCCCTGTCGTCGTACAGGAATTTCGAGGGGATCTGCTTCTGCGGCTTGCGTAGGCCGTTGAGGACGGCCTCGCGAAACGAGTCGGTCTCCGGGGCCTTGTCGACGAGGGAGAGCCGTTGGGTAGTCGTTTCCATGAGCGAACGCGGGGGAGCGAGACAACTGAAGAAAAAAGGGTGTCCATACGACGCCCCCGACCGCCGGGGCGAATCGGGGACGCAGGGGGCACCGAACGGGACGGCAACGCTATTTGACATCCCGAGCCAGTCGCAGCCCCATAAACTGCCACGACTCGTCGGGGTGAAAGAAGTTACGGTAGGTAGGCCGGATGTGCGACTGCGAGGTCGCACAGGACCCGCCGCGGAGCACGAACTGCTCGCACATGAACTTGCCGTTGTACTCCCCGATGGCGCCGGGAAGCGGCTCGTAGCCGGGGTACGGCGAATAGTGACTGCGCGTCCACTCCCAGACGTCGCCGAACATCTGGTGCATGGGGCCGTCCCCCGCTTCCGGCGTGTGCCCCACGGCGTCCTCGGCCAGCGGGACCGGATGGAAGTTTTCCTGATCCACGAAATTGCCCTGTACCGGGAGGTCGCGCGCAGCGATCTCCCACTCGGCCTCGGTGGGCAGCCGAGCGTCGGCCCAGCGGGCAAACGCGTCGGCCTCGTAGTAGCTGAGGTGGGACGCCGGCTCGGCGGGGTTCACCTCGCGGAGGCCGCCCAGCGTATGCAGGTACCACGTGCCCTCGTGCTCCTCCCAGTAGAAGGGCTCGGCCCAGTCGGCCTCCTGCACCGTCGCCCAGCCGGCGGAAAGCCAGAGCTCGGGCCGCTCGTAGCCGCCGTCCTCCATGAACTGCAGGTACTCGCCGTTCGTGACGAGGCGGTTGCCGAGCTGAAACGGCTCCAGGTGTTCTTTGTGACGCGGCGTCTCATTGTCGTAGCAGAAGCCGTCGCCGTCGTAGCCGATTTCGTAGAGGCCGCCCTCAAAGTTCACCCAGTCGAGGGCGGGGGCCGCCGTCGTCGCGGGCGGCGTCAGGTCGTCGCGGTAGGCGGGCCGAAGCGGATTGACCGACAGCACGTGCTTGATGTCGGTCACCATGAGTTCCTGGTGCTGCTGCTCGTGGTGCAGGCCGATCTCAATGAGCGGCGCCAGCGCCTCAAACGTCTCCGCGTCCGCCCCCGTCATAAGGGCGTGCATGTGCTCGTCGACGTGGTGCCTGTAGTCGTACACCTGCTCTACCGTAGGCCGCGAGATGTACCCGCGGCGGTCCCGGCAATGGCGCTCTCCGGCCTGGATGTAGTAGGAATTGAAGAGGTACGGGTACGTGTCGTTGAGCAGCTCGTAGTCCTCCAGGTACTCGCGGAGGATGAAGGTCTCGAAGAACCAGGTGGTGTGAGCCAGGTGCCACTTGGTCGGGCTCACATTTTCGACCGTCTGAACCACGTAGTCCTCCGTGTTGAGCGGCTCGCAGAAGTTCTCCGAAAAATTCCGGACAGTGCGGTACCGATCGGTGAGGGTCGTGAGGTCGTTCGCGCGGAGTCCCTTGCGCGCCTTCGCGGGCGGGGCCGGGTCCTCCTCCGCGGCCGTTTCGAGGGACGGCGCCACATCGGGCGCCGAAGGGGACTTGGATGTAGGCATGGTGTGGGGTGCGCGGAAGTCGTGAGGAAAACGACAGACGAGGAGCGATGGCCGAGCTGCAGGCCGCGCAGCAATTCCTACACTCCGCTCCGTGCCCATCTGCGGATCTTCACCTGAAGAACCGATCTCCGTCAATAACGAGGGCGAATGGCTCCACAGATCAGCGCCTGTGTGAAGAGAATATACAACAACGGAGGCCTCCCGTTGGAAGTCAAGGGGCTACCAGTAGAGTTGAAAGGGATAGGGGATTCGTTACAGTCCCCACCTTCCCACGACCATCGCATCGCGGAAGAATCAAGAAGGTCTCCGTCCGTCAGTGGCAAAACAGCCCGCTCACATACCCCGATTCGGAACGAGTTCCGATGAGTCGGGACACTGCCCAAAAACTCACACACAATTTCGGGCATCTCAGGAGGATGGGCCAATGCGTAAACCCACTCTTGACAGACATACGATTGCCCCACTTCACCCGCCCAGCTGTTCCAGGTCGGCAAGCGGATCTGGATGCCGGAACTGGTAGCCCAGCGTCTCTTTGAGCCTCCGATTATTCACGCGCTTGCCCGTGGTGTCGTCGCTCATATCAAACGTAGGCGGCTCCAACCCCGTCGCCTCCGCCGCCTTTGGATAAAACACGTGCCGCTCGGGGTGTTCGTCGGCACAGGCGTTGAAGACCTCCCCGCGCACGTCCTGCTCGATGATGGCGGAAAAGACCCCGACGGCGTCGTCCCGATGGATGAGGTTGACGGGAGACCCGGGCTTGCTCACGTCGGTGCGCCCCGCAAGGAAGCGCCCCGGATTTCGGTCCCCGCCGTAGAGGCCCCCGAGCCGGACGATGGTCACGTCCAGCTCCGGCGTCTCATTCACGAGTAGCCCCTCCACGGCCACCAGGGCTTCCCCCGTGGAACGGCGCGAACCGGGCAGTGCGTTGGGCTCGCCGGGCGGTACATCGTCCTCCGTCACGGTCTGCTCCACGCTCGGGTACACGCCCGTGGAACTGGCAAACACCACCCACTCGACGGCGCCGTCGACAGCGGCGTCGCGGACGGCCTCGATCTGGCGCCGGTGCCGTTTTTTCACGTCGTCGGCCCCGCGCGAGGGCGGTACGTTCAGCACAAGAACTTCGGACGCAAAGAGCGCTCCCGGGTCGCTGCCGGAGAGATCGGGGTCGAGGGTGAGCAAAACGGGGTCGATGCCGTCTTCTCGGAGGTGGTCGAGCTTTTCGGGGGTCGTCGTGGAGCCGCAGACCGACATGCCCGCCTGGACGAGGTGCTGTCCGAGCGGACGGCCTAGCCATCCGCAGCCGAGAATGCTAATTGATGAAGCCATGCGTCGCAGAGTACACGCTTGACGAGAGATCGGAACGCAGCGGGGGCGTCGTGCATCTCGGGCGGCGCAGTCTGCACTGCTCGAAACTGCCCCCGTGTCGAGTCGCCCGTACGTCGACCCCGGCTCGGAGATCCGTGGGCGACCTGTTCCGCGGGTCCGTCCCCGCCGCGCGTCCATCGGCTTCGGATCCACGTCCGGGACGGCGGACTCCGCATCCATCGTTGCCGGACCCACCAGTGTAAGGGAACTCCCCGGTCGGGCTCCGTGTCGACCTCGATTCGCCCGTCGTGCTTCTCGACGATTTGCCTCACGATGGGAAGCCCGAGTCCGGATGAGCCCTCGTTCCCGGTCGGCTCCGGGGTCAGGCGCTGAAACGGTGCAAACATGCGTTCCCGATCACTCTCGCTGAGGCCCGGTCCCGCATCCGCCGCCGCCCGGCGTCTCGACGCGGAGCCGACTGCCTTCCGGGAGTCGTCGCGAGAAATGGGCCGGAAGCGTCTCTTCCTCGCCGTCCGGGTGTACGAGCACGTTGCGCCCCGGCGCCCCCCGCTTTCCACCATCACGCCCCCACGGCCCCTCTGATCGGCGCGTGCTGAGCATGGTGACGGTGACGGGCGTAAGCAGCTCGTACTCGCGCACGAGCCCGTCGCCGCCGCAATGGGAACCAGGGCCGCCGCTGCCGTCGCGGAGGCGATAGGTCGTCACGCGAAACGGATAGGACTGCTCCAGCGCCTCGACGGGCGTGTTGAGCGTGTTGGTCATGTGCACGTGCACGCCGCCGAGGCCATCCCCGTCCGGTCCTGCGCCCATGCCGCCCGCAATCGTTTCGTAGTAGGCGAACGACGAGCCGTCGGGCCGCGTGCCGCCGATGGTGAGGTTGTTCATGGTGCCCTGGCCGGCGGCCGGCACGCGCTCGGGACGGGCCGGAGCGAGGGCGCCGAGCACCGTATCCACGATGCGCTGCGAGGTCTCCACGTTGCCCCCGGCCACCGCGTGCGGCGGGTCGGCGTTCACGAGGGTGCCCTCGGGGGCCGTGACCGACACCGGCACCAGGCTGCCCGCGTTTACCGGCATCTCCCCCTCCACGAGTCCCTGCACCACGTAGTAGCAGGCCGACTCGGTGATGGGCAGCACCGCGTTGAGGTTGCCGTCGTCGGCGGCATCGGTGCCCTCAAAGTCGAAGGCCACGCCATCGCCGTCGACGGTCGCCGTGACGCAAATCGTCGCGGTGGTGTCATCGGCCAGCTCTAGAGTGTCCTCGAAGGTATAGCGGCCAGCCGGCCAGTCGGCCAGGGCCTCCCGCACCCGTCGCTCGCTGTAGGTCTGCAGGTGTCGGGCATAGGCGGCCACCTCCTCGACGCCGTTTTCCTGTGCGAGCTCTTGGAGGCGACGCGTTCCGACGGCGTGGGCCGCCCGCTGCGCCGCCAGGTCGCCACGCCGCTCCGCCGGGGTGCGCACATTGCGAAGCAGCAGGCGCATCAGGGCCTCATTCGGGGTGCCGTCCTCGTACAGCTTCACCGGCGGGATGACGAGTCCTTCCTGCACCAACTCGTGGGCAAGCGGGAGCGACCCCGGCGTCATCCCCCCCACGTCGGCGTGGTGGGCGCGACTGGCCACAAAAAAGGTGGGGGCCTCGCCGTCGTCGACGAAGACGGGCGACACCATGGTCACATCCGGCAGGTGGGTGCCCCCTTCGTACGGGTCGTTGAGGACCACGATGTCGCCGGGGCGCCAGCGGTTCACGGCATCAAGGGCCGCCGCCACGCTGGCGGGCATGGCGCCGAGATGCACGGGAATGTGGGCCGCCTGCGCCACGAGCCTACCGTCGGCGTCGAACACAGCACAGGAAAAGTCGAGGCGCTCCTTGATGTTCGGCGAGTAGCTGGTGCGCTGGAGGGTGCCGCCCATCTCGTCGGCCACGCCCTCAAAGCGGTGGCGGTACAGCTCCAGCAAAATGGGATCGGCGTCGGGCATAACAAACAGGTGCGCAGTCGAAAGGAGCAGACGGGAAGACGGGGCTACCGCTCGATGCGTACGTTCTGCCGCGCGTCGATGCGGGCGTGCCAGCCGGGCGGGACGACGATGGTGGTGTCGTACTGGTGCAGGATGGCCGGGCCGTCGAAGGTGTGGCCGTGATGCAGGGCCGTACGGTCGTAGGTGGGTGTGTCGGTGGCCCCGTCGGCGTCGAACCGGACCGGACGGGTGCCGAGTCGGGCATCGGCGAGTGGAGTGTCGGTCTCGGGCTCTCGCGGCAGTTCGGGCGGCGGCACGGCGACCCGCCCCCGCACGCGAAGCGCCACCACCTCCACCGGCTCGTCGGGGTCGGCGTGGCCGTAGCGGTCCCGGTGCCGCTCGTGAAAGGCATATACGGCGTCCTGCACCGCCGCCTCCGTGACCGGGGCGTCGAGCGGCACGCTGAGTTCGTAGCTCTGCCCCTCGTACCGCAGGTCGACCTCCAGGGCCAAGTCAGGCGTGCCGTGTGTGTTGAGGACCGACCGGACATCCGCCGCCGCGGCGTCGCGCGCCGCTGTGAGGGGGACGGGGTCGTCAGCGAGCGTCTCGGCGGGTGTGAGGACGGCGCGGGCCGTGTCGTACACAACATCGGCCATCAGCAGGCCGAGGGCGCTGAGGACGCCGGGCGCGGGCGGCACGAGGACACGGCGCATGCCGAGCGCCTCCGCCAGCTCGACGGCGTGGAGGGGACCCGCCCCGCCGAAGGGAACGAGCGTGCAGTCACGGGGATCGTGGCCGCGCTCGACGGAGACGCGGCGGAGCGCCCGCTCCATCGTGGCGTTCGCTACCTGCAGGATGCCGAGCGCCGTTTCTTCGGGCGAGCGGTCAATCTGCTGTCCCAGTCCGCCGACGGCATTGCGGGCGGCCTCCGGGGCCATGTCGAGCGTGTCGTCGCCCCCCAGCACGTGCTCGGGCGCCAGGCGCCCCAGCACGAGGTGCGCATCGGTCACCGTGGGCTCCGCGCCGCCGCGCCCATAGCAGACCGGTCCCGGCTCGGCCCCAGCACTCTCCGGCCCCACCCGCAGGCTGCCCCCGGCGTCAACGTGAGCAATGCTGCCACCGCCCGCTCCCACCGTGTGGATGTCGGTCGACGGCAGGCGCAGCGGCAGGTCGGCAATCGTGTGCTCCGTGGTGCGGGGCACCGCGCCGTCGCAGAGCGCCACGTCGGCACTCGTGCCGCCCATGTCGAGCGTCATGATCTGCGGGGCGTCGGCATCGAGTGCGCGGCGCGCCACCCCGAGCGCCCCGACAACACCGCCTGCGGGCCCGCTCAGGGCCAGCCGGGCGGCCTCCTCGGCGGCCGTGTCGAGCCCAATGGTGCCCCCGTTCGACTGCATCACACGCACCGACCGCGCCCCCAGCGCCTCGTCGAGCCGATCCAGGTATCGCGCCACCTGCGGCCGCACGTAGGCGTTGACGACCGTCGTCGCCGTGCGCTCGTACTCCCGGTACTCCGGCAACAACGTGCTGCTCCGGGTAATGGACACCGTCGGCGGCAACTCGTCCCGGAGAATCTCAGCGGCGCGGGCCTCGTGATCGGAATTTCGGTACGAGAACAGAAACACCACCGCGACGCTGTCAATCTCCTGCTCGGTAATCGTCGCGGCCACACGCCGGACGGCCTCCTCATCGAGCGGCGTGAGTACCTCGCCCTCCTCGCTCAGCCGCTCCGGGACCTCGTGTCGTCGGTTCTCCGGCACGAGCGGCGCCGGGCGCGACGGCTGTAGGTCGTAGAGATCGGGCCGGTTCTGACGCCCGATGGTGAGCACGTCGGCAAACCCCTCGGTGGTGACGAGCGCCGTCGTGGCGCCGCGGCGCTCCAGGAGGGCGTTGGTCGCCGTCGTGGTGCCGTGCACGACGGGCACGTCGTCCGCACCCGCCATCTCGTCGAGGCCCCTCACCACGGCCTCGTGCTGCGGACGGGTGGTGGGCTGCTTGTGGACCTGTAGGCCGTCGTCGGTGACAACCACGAAGTCGGTAAACGTGCCGCCGACATCCACCCCAACTGGGGACGAAGAGGATGCTGCCATGAATCAGAGAACCTTCTCGGAAGGAGAACGCGCGCTTGCTGATGCGTGAACGGAGGCCACCGATCTCCACTGACCGCACAACGCGGGCCCGGAACGCTCAGCATCCCAGGATCGTGCCGGCCGAGTTCGGCCGACCCCTGCCTTACGCCGAAAAGAGTGCAGACCGACCCGTCACGGATCGGTAGAAGCAAAAGACGATCCGTGCCCGAGACATGCAAGAATGGCCCCAACGGGCTTACTGCAGCGTCAACCGTCAATATACACGGTTCCCAGTCCCCGTCATACTTCCAGCATAATCCGTAAGGGGAAGGCTCTGGATGGTGGGGAGGCATCTCGAATTTTCACTCGTCAATCCATTCGTGACGGTCCACTACGACCCGGGAGACCGCTCGTCGTCGTGCTCGTCCACCGTCGAGGCCCACCACGGCTCCGACGCGTCGGCGTCGGGATGGAGCAGGCGGCGCAACGGCGCGGGCTGAAGCTTCACGGTTCCCAGCGCGTCTGCGGACGCCCACTCAAACGAGAGATACGCTTCCTCCGCCGTCGGCGCCGTGTCTGTCAGCGCGGACGCCTCCGTCGCAAAGCAGTGGTTGAGCTCGTACTGCGGCGTGCCGTCGCGCCGCCACCGGTGCTCCACCACGCCCCGGTACGCCCCGACGGTCGATGCGACGCCCAGCTCCTCCCGCAACTCGCGGCGCAGACACTCTTCCAACCCCTCCCCGTCCTCCACGTGCCCCCCGGGCAAGAACGTATGCGACTGCCCGTCGGCCCGCACGACGAGCACACGATCCTGACGGCGAATGACGGCACGAGCAAGGAGATGGGTCGTAGCCATGTGGAAAGGGTGTCGGTTCTGAGGCAAGGATTGGAATACGCTCACTGTCGCTCCGAGTCAAGAGGGCCGTCCGACCCGGCCCCCAACCGTCGGACCGTGACCGGAGTCCGGAAGCGACGCACAATGGGGCGAGTGTTCTACTGATCCATGCATGGACAGGTAAACAATGTTCTCCTTGTGAGGAAGGAGGTCCGAGACCCTGGAGATCTGTGTGTCACTGTGCGCGATTAATCACCGGACGTTCCCCTCATGCTTGAAGACCCACTGGGTTGACCACGAGTCCCTACTTACCGGACAGTTTGCTCAGAGCACCGAAAAATCCTCTCCAATCGTCACTCCAGACCCTGATCTAGACCATCTAGATGTCCAGGAGCGACGATGGAAAATCCGGAAATTGTCGGGGCATTTTCGGCAGTTTTGCCTGTAAATAGCGACTCCGAAGAAAAGAACAGCGGAATCGTCAGGGATTTTTCGGTGCCAGGCTTCGAATTTGAAAACTGTCCGGTAGCCAGCACGAGTCCTTTCCGGCCTTGAAGAAATCGGCGTCCCGGAGAGCTGCAGGACGAAACGACTGAAATTCGCCTTGCTTGACCGCTCCAACCGGAGGGCGGAGTGGGAGTTTGGCGAATTTCAGTGTAGTCCAAAGCTCTCAGCCGATTTCTTCATAGCCGTGATGTTTTTCGTGCATTTTTGGATCCAGCTAAAAATGCACATCCACTCTTGTTGTGGACAGAAACGCAAGACGAAAACATCATCCTGCGGTTAATCCCATGGTTCCACATAGATTGGCTTGCCCTGTGACCAGTGGGCCCCATTCACAAATCATTAGGGCCACATCTCACGCTCAGAAGTACGCCGTGAGGCCGATCTTGATCACGACGAGATTGGTGGTCGACCGACGGATATCAAGTTCACTCTTGTCCAGGCGAAGGTTGTCATTTTCGTCTTGAAGGGTTCCTTCCGCCAGATACTCCGCCTCTTGCCCAGATAAATACTGTCCCCCGAAGTGCACCGAGAGCTCCCTGAACGAGCTCTGTGCTCGCTTGCCCTCCCGCGGCCGGTACACTATGATATCGACCCCGGCTCCCCCACCCCCGCTCCAGGCAAAGTCGTCGAAGTTGGTCTCACTGGCGATGTCGTCGTCCGCGTCGTTGCTGCCTCCGCGGTCTTCGATCCGCGTCCGTGTAAACAGGTACTTGAAGCCCCCCACCGCCTCCACGTAGGGCCGGAACGGTCCCTGGAGCGGCTGCAGTTGGAATACAGCGTGCGGCTGAAAGATGTTGTTCGTCGTGATGACATCGACATTTACTGAGGGCCCCACCGTCCGACTAAACAGCACCGTCCGCTCACTCCGCCCGTAGATGAGAAACCCGAGATCCAGCCCCAGCACCGCCGGCGAGGCCCCGAGCTGCGTACCGAGGAACAGATTGCCCCCGAAGCCGGCACTCTCGATGTTGTCCGCAAACGGCCCCACCGGCACCCCGACGTTGAAGTTGACGCTCCCGATCCGCACAGGTCCGCTCCGCTCCCCGGACGACAACGACTGGCCGTGCACCTCCGGTGCCGCAAGTCCCCCGACAAGACCGACGACGACAAGAAAAACAACCGCACGGTACATGGTGGAAGGGGGAAAACATGAAAACCCATCGACGACGCCCCGGATGCAAGCCGCGCTTCCCTCAACGGGTGCCCCTTTTCTCCCGCACCCCCCCCATCCGGCACATCCATCTTCCGCTCACGCCGACACTCCGCCTCAGTTCCGTATTGCCCCGTCGTCCCCACCCTTCGGAGCCGTTCTCCGTTGAACCGTTTTCCATCGAACGGCGTATGGCCATTTCCATCCCGATTGCCTGCTCAATCCGTTCACTCGCCCCATGCCCACCCGCTACGACGGCACCGACGACGAGGAGCGCGCACTGAACGCGTTCATCCGATTCAGCCGTGCCTTCAATACTGTCAACCAGAACATCCGGGAGACCTTCCGGGCCCACGACCTGTCGTCCGGGCAGTTCGGGGTGTTGGAAACCCTCCACCACGTCGGGCCGCTGTATCAGGGCGAGCTCGGCGAAAAGCTGCTGCAGAGCAAGGGCAACATCAGTACGATCATAAGCAACCTCGCCGAGCGGGACCTCGTGGAGCGACGGCGCGACCCCGAGGACCGGCGCTACGTGAAGGTGCATCTCACCGAGTCGGGCGAATCGCTGATTGCCGACATCTTTCCCGACCACGCGGAGCGCATCCTCGAGGCCTTCGATGTCCTGGAGGACGACGAGATCGACACCTTCAGCCGCCTCTGCAAAAAGCTCGGCCTCGGCAACACCTCATAGCCCTCCCTGCGCTTCCTTTTCCCCACGCTCCCTCTCTCCCGCGCCCCCATTCTCCCGCGCCCCTCTTCCCAGCCACTCACGCCACCGCCGTCCCCATGATGTGCGGCGACACGACGGGCAGCCCCGTCTCGAATGATTCGTACGTGACGGCCGAGAACCCCGCCGCCTCCAGGACTGCCCCCGTCTCGCGGTCCGGATGGCACCCGTCGGCCAGTCGTTTCCAGACCGGCCGAATGCCGCGCTGCAGGGTGTAAAGCCACGTGTCGCGGGGGGCCGCCATGTGCTCGATAAACAGCAGCCGCCCGCCCGGACGCAGAACCCGCCGCAGTTCGGCCAGCGTCTCCCCGAGATCCGGCACGGAGCAGAGCACGAGCGTGCTGATGACGACATCGGCACTGTTGGACGGAAGCTCGGTGTCCTGCGCCGGCGCCGTCCGCACATCCGCGTCGATTCCCCGCCCCGCCAGTTGCGTACGCAGAAAGGGGTGCATGTGCGGGTTCGGCTCCAACCCAATCCACCGGAGGCCCTCGGGGAAATACGGCAAATTGACGCCCGTGCCCGGCCCAATCTCCACCACCGTGCCCTCAACGTCGGCAAAGAGAGCCCGCTTGCGGGCGCCGTAGAGCCGGTGCTGCACCCGGTCCCCGAGAGCGAGGCCGTGCGCGAAGAGCTTCTGGGAAAGACTCATGATCGCGTTTTCGAGTGAATCCGTTTCCGAGTGACAAGGGTTGGTGGGACCGCAACCATCCGTCTCTGACCGTTGAGGCTGATGTCGCCCAGAACGTTTGACGTAAAACGTTTCAATGTCTATACGAATAGCCGTGCCAGACACGGCCCGGCCCGATCAGGTAGTACGGTAGGACCACGGAGGAGGATCTACAGAATCCCGAACGCGCCCCCCAGAAGCCGCCCGGCCACCACGACCGCCAGCGCCGCGAAGCCCCGCCGCAGCCATCGGGTCGAGACTCGGTGCGCGAGCGCCGCCCCGCCCTGGGCCCCAATCACTGCGGGTCCGGCCAGGAGAAGCCCCGTGCCCACGTCCACGTAACCGAGCGCGAGCGGCGGCCGTCCGTCGAGGCCCGCCCCGAGGAGCCCGTACGCCCCCACACTCATCGTCGAAATGACGAGGATGGTGGCGCTGGAGGTCCCCACCGCCCGGTGAAACGGCAGGCGCAGCCATCGGCTGTAGGCGGGGACGAGGACCACGCCGCCGCCCACGCCCACCGCCGCCGCGACCGTGCCCGCCGCCGTCCCCGTCCCGAGCCACGCCCCCCACCCGCTCTTCTGAGCGTCTTCTCTCTCGACCTCAACATCCCCGGACGAGCCCCGCACCATCCGCACGGCCACCACGAGCAGAACCGCCGCGAAGAACCCCTGAAAGACCGACGCGTCGTACCAGGGCTGCGTCCCCACCACCCACGAGACCGCGCCCACCGCCGCCGCACTCGCCAGCCCGACGCCCAGTGCCATCCGGGTCCGTACGGCCCCCTTCCGAAGATGATGCCGCGCACTGGCCCCCGCCGCAAAGCCCGTACAGAAGAGCCCCGTCCCCACCGTAAGCGGCGTCCGCACCCCGTCCGGCACCCCCATCCACCCGTACACGGCAAATAACATCGGCGTGAAGATCACGCCGCCCCCAATCCCAATGAGCCCTGCCAGCACCCCAGCTCCGAGTCCGGCCGCGCCCACCAACACCGCCTGCCACACCGCCATCCACTCGTCCACGCATTGTTCGCTATACCAGTCCCCGCCCCCCAGTTTTCTAATCTTCCAATCTTCCAACCTTCCACCCTCATTCCTCCGGCGACAGAATCTCGTCGTACCGGTCCGGCGCGTGCAGAAGGGTCACCGCCGCCCCAACCTGCCGATCCGTGGGGAGCAGCGCCGCCATCCGGGCCGACGCCGTCATAAAGCGCGCCCGAATCTCACGTTCCAGATGCCGCTTCAGGGCCGGAGCCCGCGCCGAGAAGGCGTCGTCCTCCTCGGCCTGCACCGCCTCCTGCAACACCGTGACCTCGTCCTTCACCTCCGCGTAGGTGGCCTCGGACAGCCGTTGCTTAAGCCGCCGCACAGCCGTCTCCGCCTCGGTCCGGTACCGGATGTCCTCGACCTCAAGCCAGGCCCGAAAGTCGTGCAGCATCGCGTCAGTCACTGCAAAGTCCGGCGGCAGGGAATCGCGCGACGCCGCGTAGTGATTGGCGTAGTAGAAAAAGGCCGACCGCTCTTCGAGGGCCTGCTCGAGAGCACCGGATGTGGGCGCTTCGATCCTTACGTCGGGCCGCAGGCCGTTTCCATCGCGCACCGTGCGGCCGTGAGCGGTTTTGTGCGTCTCGTGGGTCGTCGTGTCGGGCCTTCGTCCCGTTGACGCTGTGTCCGCCGTGTCTTGAACCGGCGCTGCGTCGACCTCCTGAATGCTCCGACCACTGGGGGTATGGTACTGGGCCGTCGTCATTTTCAGCGAGGTGTTGTGGGGCAACGATCGAATGGCCTGCACGAGCCCTTTTCCGTAGGTGGTCGTACCCAGCACCACCCCCCGGTCATGATCCTGCACCGCCCCGGCCACGATCTCGCTCGCCGAGGCACTGCGCCCATTGACCAACACCGCGAGCGGCAGCGTCGGCAGTAGCGGCGCGCGGTCGCTCCGGTACGTGTTGTCGGACTGGGGCAGTCGCCCCTCCGTCGTCACCACTGCCGCCCCCTCCGGCACGAACAGCTCACTCACCTCCACGGCCGCGTTGAGCAGTCCGCCGGGGTTGTCCCGCAGGTCGAGGATGAGTCCGGACAGCTCGTCCCCGTCCCGAAGCGCCCGGAGGGCCGTCTCCAGCTCCCCCGCCGCCCCCCGCGTAAAGCGCTCCATTTTCACGTAGCCCACCTCCGCGTCGTCCCCCACCCGGCCCCGGTAGGTCACGTTATTCAGCTCAATTTCCTCGCGGGTGAGCGTAAAGTGCAGCGGCGACGACGCCCCCTCGCGCCGCACCGTCACCGGCACCGTCGTGCCCGGCTCGCCGCGCAGCAGCGTCCGCACGTCGTCCATCGATAGCGGTGCCACCGCCTGCCCGCTCGCATGGGTGATCACGTCGCCCGCGCGAATGCCCTGCTGTTCGCCGCTGGCCCCCTCCACGGGCGCCACGACCGTCAACTCCCCCTGCCGCTGATCCACCGTGAGCCCCACGCCCCCGTACTGCCCCTTCGTGATGACCTCGATGGAGGCGTGATCGGCCTCGTCGAGAAACGTGGTGTACGGATCGAGCTCGCTGAGCATCGCTTCGATCCCCACCCGCATCAGGGACTTCGGGTCCACCGGCTCCACGTACCCGGTCACCAGCTCCTCGTAGACGGCCCCAAAGATGCGAACGTTTTTCTGAAGGGCAAAGATGTCATCGTCCGCCGGCATCCAGGCCCCCACCGCCACCCCGAGCATGACGGATACGCCGAGCAGCACGGCGAGAAAGGAGGCTTTTATACGCTTGGGGATCATGGGAGAGAGGCGAGTGTGAGCCGAGGCGGAGGGACGTGAGGACCGCAGACGCGGCCGTTCCGAAACCTTGCCAACACCGTGCCGGACCCGCTCGTCCTGTCCCCCTGCGCGCCGTCCCCGCAGCGACGGTCAACGCGACCGGGTCACCCACACGGCGATGTAAATCGATAATTCGTAGAGGCCCAAGAGGGGAAGCGCCACGATGATCTGCGAAATGGGGTCCGGCGGCGTCAAGAACGCCCCCACACCCAGCACCACGAGCAGCGCATACTTCCGATACGCCCGCATCGTGTCCGGGGTAAGAATACCCACTTTGGCCAGAAAGTACACGACCACCGGCAACTCAAAGAGAAGGCCCGTCCCCAGCGCCCAGAACGACACCATGCTGAAGTAGGTCATGATGTCGAAGTGGTTCTCAATCTGCGGCGACAACGTGTACTGGGCAAAAAACTGGAGCGCCAGCGGCGTCAGGATGAGGTACCCGAACGCAATCCCGAGCAGAAAAAAGAACGCCGCAAAGACCGCCGCGAAGCGCATGCCCGACTTTTCACTCGGGTACAGCGCCGGCTCGACGAACTTCCACAGGTAGTACACGATCACCGGCGAGCCCGCGACCAGGCCGACGACGATGATGGTGCCGATGTCGGCAAAGAACTGCCCGGTGATCGTCCGATTGAGGAGGTTGATCTCCGACGGATTCATGCCGAGCACCCCGTACATGAAGAAGTCCGGTCGGGTGGGCCCAATGAGAATCTGATTGACGATCCACTGACTGAAGAACGCACAGAGCACCGTGATGATGAGCACCCCGCCCCCGGCCTTGATGAGGGTCCATCGCAGCTCCTCGAGGTGGTCGAGGAACGGCATCACCCCCCGCTCGTCGGGCGCATCGCCCGCCGCCCCATCGCCCTGCACCCCGGGCGTCATCTCCGTGTCTGGCGAAACCCCCTCGGACATACTGCTACCGATCCGTGAAAAAGTGTGTCAAACAGCCCCCCAACTGTATAAGGCAGCTGCATCTTGCTTTATGATGAGCACAGGAGAGCGGTAGAGCACATCCTCCGTGCGTCCATGCCTCCAGGCATCCGTTCAGTCCGGGCCGATTGGTTGATGGACGGCAAAAGCGCCTCCGGCTCTCCCGACCCCTTCTCAGGTGCGAGTGCCCTGTCCGCCTGTGGAGACCCGGGACCCTCACCGGCGAAAGTGGCAGTCAAGACTGCCTCACGTACAAGACTGCCTCACACACGTCCAGTCCTGGGCTTGCCTGCCTCCGGCCGTCTGCTCTCCCTATCCTCAACGTCCAGACTCTCCCTCCACGCTCTCGTCCCGCCTACGCACTGTCGGATCCGCTGCTTTTTCCCTCCTGCAGATTGAGATCGAGCAGCGAATCAACCCACAGGCCCTCGGCCTCCACACGCGCCTGTCCGCTGCTCCAGGTAAAGTTGAAGAGCGTGAGCAGCCCGGTCACGTCGAGTCCCTCGCGTCGGAGCAGATGCAGGGCCCGGGACGCGCTGCGGCCGCTATTCACGATGTCGTCGAGCAGCACGACCGGCTTTTCCGAGTCGATGGGCCCCTCTACGAGACGACGGCGCCCGTGCTCCTTGCGTTCGTCACGCACGAGCCCCCCCGTGAACTCGTCGCCCTCGGAGGCCGCCAACACGCTACACACGAGGGGATAGGCTCCGAAGCCGTAGCCGACGACCTGATACACGTCCCGGTCGTGCAGCCGATCGGCCAGCACTTCCCCCACTTCCGTAAAGAGCTCGCCGTCGAGCATCGGAATCCGGGTGTCCAACAGCCAGCCGATGGGCTGTCCTCGCGGATCAGTGATCAACTCGTCTTCCCGACGAATGAGGGCCCGGTCGTACAGACGCCGTCCGAGTTCCACAAGGTCGGCGCGTGCGGACGAGCTCAATGTACTGCGATCCATCGACGGCATCGAACCAACGGTGGAGTGCTGGAAGGGAACGGGGCGGAATGCCGATGTGGAAAGGATGAACCGTTCATCGCACGAGCACGTTCCGCTGGTCGTCGGCGTCTCTACGCGACGACAAAATCGTAGAGCGGGAACTCGTCACAGAGGGCACTGACCTCCCGCTCCACGCGCTGCTGCACGTCCTCGTTCTCCGGATCCTGGAGCACGCGGTCGATGAGGTCGGCCACGTGGGCGAACTCGTCGGTGCCGAAGCCGCGCGTGGTCATGGCCGGCGTTCCAAGGCGAATGCCGCTCGTCACAAACGGGCTCTTGTCGTCGAACGGCACCATGTTCTTGTTGGCCGTAATGCCCGCGTTCTCCAGCACCGCCTCGGCGGTCTTGCCGGTGAGGCCCTTGTTGCGCAGATCAATGAGGATGAGGTGGTTGTCCGTCCCGCCGGAGACGAGGTCGTAGCCCCGCTTCTTGAACTCGGCGCCCATGGCCTGGGCGTTGTCGACCACCTGCTGGGCGTACTCGCTGAACGACGGCTGGAGCGCCTCTCTGAAGGCCACGGCCTTCGCTGCGATGACGTGCATGAGCGGGCCGCCCTGCGTACCGGGAAAGACCGCGGAGTCGAGTAGTTCGCTCATCATCTTCGTGCGCCCGCTCTTGCGGGCCGTCTTGCCCATCGGGTTCTCGTAGTCGTCGCCCACCAGAATCATCCCGCCGCGCGGACCGCGAAGGGTCTTGTGGGTGGTCGTCGTGACCACGTGGGTGTGCGGCATCGGGTCGTTGAGGACTCCCCCGGCGATGAGCCCCGCCGTGTGTGCCATGTCCATCCAGAGGAACGCCCCCACTTCGTCGGCGATGTCGCGGAACTCTTCGTAGTCGAAGTCGCGCGGGTAGGCACTGGCCCCAATCGAAATCATCTCGGGATCGACCTCTTTGGCCCGGTCGCGCACCTTGTTCATGTCGATGCGGCCGGTGTCCTTCTCGACGCCGTAGAACTCGGACTCGTACAGGATGCCGGAGAAGTTGACGGGCGAGCCGTGCGTAAGGTGGCCGCCGTGCGAGAGGTCGAGCCCGAGCAACGTGTCCCCCGGATCCATGAGCGTCAGATAGACGGCCGCGTTGGCCTGGGCGCCGGCGTGCGGCTGTACGTTCACCCAGTCGCACCCAAAGAGCTCCTGGGCACGCTCCTGCGCGATTTCCTCGGCCACGTCCACGTGCTTGCAGCCACCATAGTAGCGCTTGCCGGGCAGCCCCTCGGCGTACTTGTTGGTAAGCGGCGTGCCCATCGCCTCCATCACCGGGCGCGAGGCAAAGTTCTCCGACGCAATGAGTTCCAGGCCCTCGTTCTGGCGCTGGACCTCGTTCTGGATCACGTCGTAGATCTCGGGGTCTTGCGTGTGCAGACTGCTCATCGGAACCAAACGGATTGGGAAGACAAATCGATGGCGGGTGATGACGGCATTAGTTCGTTAAAGATACGACCTCGCCGCCACAACCTGAAGGGCTCAGGCAAAATTTAGGCAGGATTCGCTTTGCTGGTTTGATTTCCGAGCTTTGTACGAGCGGGCGTGCAGACGGTCCCGCCCAATCGTGACGCACACGCGATTTTCGTGTGTAACGCACCCTAGTGCAGCTTCAAACGATCTTTTGGGGAGATCAGTTTGCTATTGCTCCACGCTCCAGCTTGAGGTATGGACGGACGAGGTCCGTCCAAAGCTCGATTGCACAACGGACCAGTTGAAGCTGCACCAGGAGTACTTCCTCCTCGGAGACCCTGGATCTCCTTGGTCAGGGCGCGTATTGCGTGATCCGTATTTCGCAATCCCAGTTTCGAGGTATCCGATTGTGGAGGCTTATCCAGTTTTGGGGACCGTGGCCTCGAGTACGCTTTGAGTTCAACTGTACCGTGGCCTCCACGCTCCCATGCCTCCATGCCTGTCTCGGCCGAAGAACATGACGCCGCCCCCCCCAGAAGGCCCCCCACCAATCCACAATCGACCTCCCCGTCCCCAACTCGAAATTCGACACTCGAAATTCCGAAATTGCGTCAGTGCGTCATCGCGTAGGCGAGGATATTGACCCCCATGCGGAAAGCCGCCCGCCGCTTCTCCGGCGGATTATCGTGGACGGATGCCGGATCCCATCCATCCCCCAGATCGGCCTCGTGTGTGTAGTACACCATCACCCGTCCCCCGTCGTCGAGAATCGCGTAGCCCTGGGGCCGCTCGCCGTCGTGCTTATGAACCTTGGGCGGCCCGTCCGGGATGTCGTACCGGGTGTGGTAGATCGGATGATCAAAGGGCAGTTCCACGAGCTCCTTCTCCGGGAAGACCTTCGCGAGCTCCTCGCGGATGTACTCGTCAAGGCCGTAGTTGTCGTCAACGTGTAGGAAGCCGCCCTGCAACAGATAGCGGCGCAGCCGATCGGCCTCCGCCGCGGAAAACGTCACGTTGCCGTGCCCCGTGAGGTACAGATACGGGTACGAAAACACCTTGTCACTCGTGAGCGCCACCACCTCCTCCTCCGTTCCCACGTCCATCAGGGTCTGCTCCCGCACAAACGCCAGCAGTTCCACAAGCGACTTCCTGTCGCTGTACCAGTCGCCCCCCCCCTGGTACTTCACACGAGCAATGCGGATTGCGGAGTCGTCCTGCGCGTGTCCCGGCGGAACGCCGACCAGCACACTCCCCACGAGGACGAGAGTGAGAAGGCGAGTACCGAAAGGCGTCATAGCAAATACGTGTTGCATGCAACCGGGAGACGATAAAACTTGCACAGGGCACTCAGGTTCACCGCGCTTTTGATTCTCGCAGGCGGACCGTCTCTCTATCCAAACGCAAAACGCTCAACGCACCAACGCCTCATCGCAAACAGAGAACCCAATCCCCGCCCCCACCGTTGATCGACATGCGCCTCGTGTCACCAATCCGCCGACCGATGTCGAAATTCCTCAAGACCCTTCTGCTGACCGCCGCCGCCACCGGTACCGCGGCGCTCATTCTCTACCAGCTCGACCTCGACGCCGCCCGCGAGGAACTGGCCGACGAGGCCCCGGAGATTCCCGGCATGGCCGGTATGGACCCCGACGATATGGGCGAGGAAGACGTGGCCATGCTCCTGAACGAACTCGCTTCCCAGCTTTAACCTCATGCCCGTCCCCAACGCCGAGAGGACGCATGACGCGTCTCCTCACGACGCTCACTCTCAGGATGGAGACGGGGCACTCCGGTGCAATCATGCTCTTCCGCATCAATCCTGCCGTTTCGCACGATGGCGTCTACTCGTGAATGCCCCTCCTGTGCCCTGGAGTTCGACGATACGGGCAATGTCGAGCGGTGCCCATACTGCGACTACGAATTTCCCCAGCGTCGCTCCTCCATCCACTGGGTGGCGTGGCTGCTGGTGCTGCTCCTCCTCTGGCCCGCCATCAAAGGCCTGATGTTCCTCTTCGGGTAATGCCTGTCAACTCCCGAAAGCAAGGCCCCCGTCCGCGCCCTCATGACTCCCAACCTCATGACCCATAACCTCATGACTCACAATTCGTAACGGGATTATCCACCGGACCGGTACAAGCTCCTTCTTGCGAACCCAGGCAGACCGCCCCCCACATGCAGACCGCCCCTCCCACCTCGATCCTCCTCGGCGACCGCTCGCCCGCCGACTTCCTCGACACCTACTGGCAGAAGCAGCCCCTAGTGGTCCGCGACGCGCTTCCGGACTTCCAGTCGCCCCTCTCGCCGAACGAACTGGCCGGGCTTGCCTGCGAGGACGGCGTCGAGAGCCGCCTTATCCTCAAGGACGGGGGCGAGTACCCGTGGGAGCTGCGGCACGGCCCCTTCGCTCCCGAGGACTTTACGGAGCTGCCGCAGTCGCACTGGACGGTGCTCGTGCAGGAAGTCGACCGCCTCATTCCGGAGGTGGGCGCCCTGCTCGACCGCTTCCGATTCCTCCCCGACTGGCGCCTCGACGACGTGATGGTAAGCTACGCGCCGACGGACGGAACCGTGGGACCGCACCTTGACAACTACGATGTCTTCTTGATTCAGGGAGCGGGGCATCGGCGCTGGGAAATCGGCACCACCCCGGTCGAGAACGAAACCATCGTCCCGGACCTCGACGTGCGCATCCTTGAGAATTTCGCCCCCGACGAGGAGTTCGTCCTGGGTCCCGGCGACCTGCTGTACCTGCCGCCCCGCGTGGCGCACCACGGCGTCGCCACCGACGACGCCTGCATGACTTACTCGGTCGGCTTCCGCGCCCCGACCCACCGCGACCTCGTGGGCGACTTCCTGCAGTACGCCCTCGAACAGATCGACCCGGACACCCGCTACAGCGACCCGGGCCTGACGCCCGTCGAGCATCCCGGCGCCCTCCACGACGACGCCCGTACCAAGGTACACGACCTCCTCCATGGTCTCCTCGACGACAACACTGTCGACCGGTGGCTCGGCGAATACCTGACACGTCCGACACGCGACCGCGCGGCCGCACCGCCCCGGCAGCCGCTCTCGGCCGAGGCCCTCACCGACGCTCTCCGCCAGGGCACCGACCTGCGTCGCGGCCCCGTCGCGCACCTCGCCTTTCTGGAGCACGACGACGGCACCGCCACCCTCTTCGTCAACGGCGAGGCCCAGGCGCTCGACGCCGACCTCGCCTACGCGGCGCCCCTCCTAACGGGGCGTCAGGTCCTTCCCGCCGACACTCTCACCCCGCACCTCGACGACGAAGCATTCGTGGCATTGATCACCGACCTCGTCAACGACGGCGTGCTTGAGCTCGATGCGACATAGCTTCACCGCGCTCTTCCCCAGAATCGGAACGTGTGGAGATGCCCCCCTCCGCGAGGCAAAAACACACCCACACGCCCATACGACGCCCAAACCCTTACGCCGCCCCCTCCTGAGCAGACGGCTCAGCGTCTGGAAGATTCCCCGGCGCTACGTCCGCGTCTTCCAACCACTGAAAGAGCGCCGGCAGAAAGACGAGCGCCGCCAGCAGGGTCGTGCCGAACCCGACGACGGCCAGCGTCCCGATGGAGTTCAGACCCGGGTGAAAACTCAACACCAGTCCCCCGAAGCCTACCGCCGTGGTGAGGTTGCCGATGAACACGTGCTCGCCCGTGGAGCGGAGGACCGTCCCAATCGATCCGTGTCCCTCCTCCCGGTACCGATGCACCATGTGTACGCCGTCATCGTTGCCGATTCCCAGGAGGGCCGGCAGCACGATCATGTTGTAGAAGTTGACCATCAGGCCGAACACCTCCATCAGGAGCAGCATCCAGAGAATGCCCACGACGAGGGGGATCAGGGCCATCAGTGCCCACCGCATGTCCCGGAAGTGAAGCAGCATCAGGAGCGCGACGACAAGAAACACCCCGCCGATCATCCAGGGGGCCTCGCGCTGTAGAATCATAAGCATCTCGGCCGCCACGATCTGCGTCGATCCGGCGTGGTACGTGTCTCCGTCCTCGGTCGTGACCGTACCGACATCCTTGGCAAACGCAATCGACTTTCGCCCGTCCGACACCCCCACGGAGGGATACACAATGACGAACTGCCCGAGGTCGCCGTCCTTCGTCGTGTACTCCTCTCGCAGAAACTCCGGCACCTGGTCGAGCGAGATCGGCGCGCGCGTCTGCGACCCACGACGCAGTTTCTGCATCCCCTCGGAGGTGTCATCCTTCAGGAACCGGTTCTCCGTCGCCGTCTGCTGGATTTCGGCGATGCGCCTCAGCTTGCGCTGCTGGGCGGTGTCGGCCACCGGAAACCGCTCCTGCAGGCTTTCGACGGCGAGAATCGTCGGCGAGGTCGTGTCGGTTCGCATCTTTGTTCGCAATGCTTGCACAATCTCCGGCACGTCCTCCTGGCTGTCGGCGACAATGTAGGCCGGATTGTCTCGATCCTGTCCGCCGGTACTGGTACGCCCGACGTACTGGGACTTCTCATCGTACTCCGTGAACGCCGGCTCCAGCGCCCCGAAATCATACTGAAACTGGACCCGGGGCAGGAACGCAAGAGCCGCCACGAGGGCGATGCCACTGCCGACGACAACGGTCCGCGCTCCGGGAAACCGCCCCCCGACCCGCGAGCCCTCGGCCTCCGGCTCCATGCCCGGGGCCGACTCCAAATCGAGAAGACGGATGCGTTCGAAGAGCGCGAGCAGGGCCGGCATCACGATGACCGTCGCCAGAAATGCGAATATAACCCCTGTCCCCGCAACGGCCCCAAATTCACTGAAGCCCTTGAAGTCCGCAAGGGTGAGCACGTAGAGCGCGACCGCGGTCGTGAGTGCCCCGATGGCAATGGCCTGCCCGGTGCTCGTAAAGGTCGTATCGACGGCGTCCACGATCGACTGCCCTTGGGCCCGCTCCTCGGCGTACCGCCCGTAGAAGTGAATGCCGTAGTCGATCCCGAGCCCAAAGAGAATGAGCCCGAGCGTCGAGGTCATGAGGTTCAATTCCCCGAACAGGAGATAGGCCGCCCCGCCCGTCCACGTCAGGCTCATAAAGAGCGGCAGGCCGATCAGCAAGCCCAGGAAGGGGGCCCGAAGCAGCTCCTGCAGGAGCACCGTTCCGTTGAACGTGCCGCCGGCCCGGGCCCGGTAGGCCTTGTAGAAGAAGTAGAGAATCACGATGAGGACGACGCACGCCACGCCCACCCCGAACGACCCCGCCACGTCGCTCCGAATCGTCTGCACCTGCACGAGCTGCCGGTAGAGGCGCCCGGACAGCACCACCTTCATCTCCGGGTGATAGGACGCCGGCTCCATCCGGTCCACGAGGGTTCGGACGTCAGCGTACAGGTTCTCGATGAACCCGAGATTGGTGTTGCCGCTGGAGGGATAAAACCGAAGGGCCATCGTCGTGCTGTCGCCCGAAATCGGGTACCGCTTCCCGACGACCCGATCGTACACCGCCTGCAGTTGTTCAGCGTCGTTCTCGGCCCGAGCCGAATCCGCCTCTTCGTCCTCGTCGATCTCCACGTAGAAGGGATTGGCCTCGCGCCGGGCCTGCTTCGCCTCCTCGATCTTGTTCTGGAGAACGTCTTCGACCTGGGCCAGCTCCGGATCCGACGCGAAGTAGAGCGCGTTTTCCTGCAGAAACTCCACCTCCCGCTTGTACTCGACGCGCCTCAGGTAGGACTGCGTCGAATCGTCGCGCCGCTTCAACGAAAGGGCTTTCGGAATGAAATCCTCCGCGAAGGCCTTGTTGGCCTCGAACGACGGACTAACGATGGCCACGGCCATGTCCTTTCCACTTCCCCCCCCCAGCGTCTCCTCCAGGGTCTCCAGGGCCTGGACGCTATCGTAACTGTCCGGGACGAGGTTCGCGATGTCCGTGTCGATCGTCAGGTCCTGCGCCAGGTGCAGCCCCCCGGCCGACAGCAGAACGGCCCCCAACAGGACCCACACGGCGTGCTGTACGGCCCCGCGGACAACAGGGCGAAGGAGGTCGAAAACGCACTTCATACGGACAGAGATCGCTGAGTGAAGAGCCGTGCCCTCGATGGCCGCTCCGGTCGGCCCAGAAAGCGGCTCCCTCCAGGACAATGGCAGTTCGTCTCGCGGCGTCGCTATGTCCCCAACCTCCCCCGTTCCTACTGATACGTGAATGGGTTCTTAAAGACGATTCCGACCAGTAGCGGACCACGGTCCTCCCCGTAGGAGAGAATAAAGTTTACCTACCCGTGCACGGATCAGTAAAGCCGCGGTCAGCAGGGCATTCGTGTCGGCCTGCCCAACGGAGGCGCTCGCTCAATTGGTTCTTTTCCGGAACTGTACCCCGGGGCGTTCCCCTTCATACCGTCCTCCGCTTTTAATCCACGCCGCCCCTGCCCGACGCAACACTGGGCAGAGGCGTTTCCTTCTGCCAACGCCCCTGGGACCATGCACGCCCAACTGGAGCAGTACCAGTCCCACTTTTACGACGTGAAGGCGGAGGCCGGTGCCCTCATTGAAGACGCCGATGCCGACCGGCTGCGCACCCCGCCCGACGACGACACGTGGTCGGTTGCGCAGGTCTTCGACCACCTGAACACGGCCGGCTGGCTGCTCCTCCCGGAGCTGGAGACCGCCATTCGCAACGGGCACGAGCACGGCCCCTACGGCGAGCCGCCGTTTGAGTATGGAATTGTGAGCCGGTGGTTCGTCCGCTCGATGCAGCCCGCGTCCGGATGGACGTTCACCGCCCCCTCCGTCTTCAAACCCTCCCCACCCGAGACACTGTACCCCCAAGAGGCTCTTGAGGAGTTTTGTGCCCTGCAGGACCACCTTGCCGACTGCGTGGCCGAAACCGACGGGCTCGACCTGCGCCGCATTCGGGTCGGGTCCCCCGCCGTCCCGCTCCTGCGCGTTGGTCTCGGGGCGTGGTTCGAAGCCACCGTCGCCCACGAGCACAGGCACCTGGACCAGGCCCGAACGATTCTCGACGCGGTGTCGCCCGCAAGGTAGTAGCCCGTGGGCACAGTGATTGCGGGAATGTTTACCGTCTCGTCCCCCCCTCCTGCTCGTCCGCGTCCCGCTTCGCCCCCGGAATGTGCGACCACAGCGGTACAACACCTGGTCGGCCCCGTGCCCCCGACAACCGCCCAACGCTGAAGCATCGCATTTTTGAGCGCTGGCCGTTACGTTTGCCGACCGGCACCGCCCTTTTTCCGCCACACTCGTTCTGCACCATGCCTGCCATCTGCGTCTACTGCTCGTCCAGCGACGCCATTGCCGACGTCTACCCGCCCGTGGCCGATGCCCTGGGGCGCAAGATTGCTCAGCGCGGCCACACGCTCGTGTACGGGGGCGGGGCTGTCGGCCTGATGGGCGTGCTCGCCCACGCGGCCCATGAGGAGGGCGGTGCCGTGACCGGCGTCATTCCCTCCAAGCTTCAGAACCGAGAGGGCATTGCCTACAACGCCGACGAGCTCATCGTGACCGACACGATGCGAGAGCGCAAGGGCATCATGTTTCGGCAGTCCGACGCATTTATCGTGCTGCCGGGCGGATACGGCACCCTGGAAGAGTTCATGGAGGTGCTCACCCTCAAGCAACTGGGCTACCACGACCACCCGATTGTCATCCTGAACGTCGACGGCTTCTACGACACCCTGCTCTCGTTCTTCGAGGAACTGCGCGAGGGGCAGTTTGCCCGCGAGGCCATTACGGACCTCGTGCACGTCGTGGCCGCCCCCGACGAGGCCCTGGACCGCATCGAACAGGTCGCCGCGCAGGACGGCACGTTGTCGTAACCCCTTTCCGATTTACGCACTCTCGGACTGCCCTGCGCGCCTGATGCCCGACCCGTCTCTACATACTCTCTGGGTGGAGCGTACCGCCCGCGTCGCCGCACTGGGCACGCCGTCAACCGCCGCGACACTGTGGATTGTGCTGCACGGCTACGGCCAGCTGGCGGGGGACTTCGCGGCGCATTTCGGGGGCCTCGTGACGCCGGCCCGGGCCGTGGTGGCGCCGGAAGCCCTCTCCCGCTTCTACGTCGACGGCCTGGAGACACACGAGAAGGTGGGTGCTTCCTGGATGACGCGCGCGGCCCGTGAGCACGAAATCACCGACTACGTCGCCTACCTCGACCGGGTCGTGGCCACGCTCCCGGACGACGACTCATCCCCCTCCATTCGGGTGCTCGGCTTCTCCCAGGGCGCGGCCACGGCCAGCCGGTGGGCCGTGCTCGGGGATACGGTGATCGACCGCCTCGTCCTCTGGGGCGGCGCCCCGGCCCACGACCTCGACCTGAACACGCACGCGGAGCTTCTTCGTAACATGGATCTAACCGTAGTCGCGGGCACCGACGACCCGTACGTACCGCCCGAGCGGCGGGCGGCCCTCCAGCAACACCTTGCGGCACACGAAATTCCGGTGTCCATCCAGACGTTTGACGGCGGACACGAGATGGAGGACGACATGCTGCGGCAGATTGTCTCGGCCGGCTGAGCCCTCCCTCTTCCATCGGACTGGCCTCCGGGATATTTGGCGTAGCGCGCGGCCCGCGTACATCCCATCTGGTAATACGTGCGCACCATGTCCATCCCGACGATGTCTTCCTACGTGCGGTAGGTCTCCGGTCGATCCCCGAGGGCCTCCACTGTCTCTTTGGCAACCGATTCATTCTTGCTGATCCGTGCACAGGTAGGTAAACCGCATTTCCCGTTTGGGAAGGAGATCCCAGATCTCAGGAATCCCAGATTCCTTGGACCGTGGTATGCTCCCAATCGGAATCGTCTTCAGGAATCCATTCACGTATCAGTAAAGTCACCCCGCCCTTCCGCGCAGGGCATCCTCTGATGACCTCGTGACCCCCCAGTGCGGAAGCAGTTCGTCCTTACAAGGCTGTGCCCTGCTCTCCTGCTCGCCGGACTGATATCGGTAGGCCTCTGGACATTCCAAAAGTTAACGTCGTATTCCGGCGTCATGCGCAGGTGGTCGTTAGGGACCGTCTACTCCTCAACCGGTCCGGCGGTGTTGGACGTCGTCTCCACGCGTCGGGGATGTCGCTGCTCCTCGATCAGGCGCGTCCAGACCCGCTCGGCAAACTTTTCGAACGGCGCCTTCTGGTGCAGCCAACCGAAGTGGAGGACGTACGGCGTGAACTCGACGTACTCGCCCATGCGCGGCATCTGCTCAGCCAGCCCCAACAGTGTGTCGCGGAGGCGGGCATTCGGGAGGCCGCGGAGGCTGTAGACGAACGGGGAGGTGTAGAAGCGATAGGTGACCTCCGTGAAGGCCGAGTCGTGGTCGACGAGGGCGTCGATATAGTCGAGCTGCGGACTATTGCGCCCTTGCAGCCACGGAAAGACGTGCAGGCCGAGTTCGCTCATCGCCATCGCGAGGCTCCATTCACACGTTTCCTCGGAGCGGCCCTCTTCGAGACGACTCCGGAAGTGGGTGTCATCGGACTGCGCGAGAAAGTCGGCGGCACGGTCCACGACCTCCCGCGTCGTGGCGTCGTCCCGGGCGTAAATCATCCCCGCCTGCACCCGCGGTAGGTGCGTGAGGCCAAACCGGCAGAGCGTACGCTGCCGGCGGCGCAGAAGCACGTCGACGAGCACCCCAAGCCCTTTCGGCCCCCCAAAGAAATGATCGGCATTCTGGAGCCCTGTGGCCGTAAACGGAAACGCCGCGAACTGGTGCCAGAGCGGATCCGGATCGCGGCACCAGATCATGTCGGCGTCGACAAATAGGCTTCGGTCGAACGGCTTGAACTGACCGAGGTGGTGTTTGAACCCGACGATCGACTGGTGCTCCGCGGGCAGCGCCTCGATCTCCTCAAAGACGGAGTCGAGCCGATTCTGCTCCAGGACCTCTCGATGCGATTCCGGACAGAACAAGGCCACGGGCCGGTCGGCATCGTGCCGACGCAGGGTGTGGACCGACGCCACAGCATGCTTGACGTAGCGGGGGGGGCCGTAGGTGTGGAGGACATAGCCCTCTTGCGGCGTCTCCATCGGGCGGGAAGGGTGATCGGTCGGACAGCGTGCTCCTTTCAAACCTGCAGATGCGCAATTGGTCCGCACTCGTGGCTCCCCGATCAGGCGAGCGCCCGCGGCTCACGAGCCCCCGACGCAAGAAGATGTAAGTCAGCCCCTCGGCTCAGCCCGCCTTCACCACGGGCCCACCTCTCAATCACTTCGCACGGTGGGGGGACAGAGATGTGATGTCGTCAACATCGACCTTGGACTCATCCCCTGTCGTGTCCGAATCGCCCGACAGGGTAATCGACGCGGGCTTGTTGGGCGGATCGTCGCCGAATACCTGCCGGTAGTCCTCAGCCACATTCCGCGTTTCTGTTTTCCAGCTTCCAGTACCGGGCTCCTGGGCCGACTCCACCACGATCACTTTCAGCGGCCCAAAGGAAACGGTGGTTCCAACTGGAAGAGACGAACTATACGTGTACTTGATGCTCTTCGGACGGCCTAGCCAGTCGGTGCCGAAGGTCACGTAGACGGCCCCACCAGTGTCGTTTTCCTCTTTCTCACTCGCACCCTCCGGAAGATGCGGCGCCCGCCACCGCCACTTCAGACGCGGACGCTTCTTCAGATTCCAGTCGAATTCTTTCCCGTTGCGCTGGGAAAAGCGAATATACTCTCCGTTCGTGTACAGGCGCACAAATTGGTTTCCCTCTTCTTCCAACACCTCAAACTGCTCTCCGTCTTTCAACCCCTCTCTCGCCGGACGCACGTCATCTTCCCCATTTACCCGAAACCATTGCTCCGGTACGCTCCCGACCTCATACTGCTCGAAGTCCTCCACAACGGACGCAGACTGCTCCCAAAGCGCCCCCCCCCCATACGCTCCCAACTCAAGCATCATGAGGACCCCTCCCAATAAGGTGTACGCGACAAATCGGCTCATATTGATGTGCCTTGACTTGCAAATCTAGCTCTTCCGGGGGCGCTTCCGTACCGCCTCCTTTCTGATGTCCTGTCGACCGACGGCGAACCTACTAATCCGTTCACGGGGGGGTAAACAGTTCTCTCCGTGTGAAGAGATCAGCCGGACTCGTCCGGCAAGATCTTGGGGATCTGAGATCCCCTGAATCCCAGATTGCTGGAAATCCTAGATTGCTGGGAATCTTAGATTCACGGGACCGTGTTGTGTTATCAGCAGAGATCGTGTTTGGACACCCACTCACGTATCAGTAAGTGGTTCTCCACAGCTCAACTGCACACTCGCGGCAGGACTGTAGCCGTTTTCAGAACCGTGGAGGTAACACAACCCGTTTATCTCTGAGCCTATACGCCTCTGTACTAATTCATGCGAATCAGGGGTTGAGAGCGAGAAGGAGCATCGCAGCGGCGAGCCGACCGAAGGCATGAACGA
The DNA here is from genome assembly GCA_003022435.1 of Bacteroidetes bacterium SW_9_63_38. Classification (GTDB taxonomy): domain Bacteria; phylum Bacteroidota; class Rhodothermia; order Rhodothermales; family Salinibacteraceae; genus Salinibacter. Next base: position 54,818 of record PXUA01000011.1, read on the forward strand.
GAAGCCCCTGATAGGAGCGTACCTTCGAGGCCTTCTGAATGCCAGTTTTCTCGTTGATCCAGTTGAACAGGGACTCGATGCAGGCAAACTCGTTTGCCACTGGCGCATGCGGCTTACAGCCTTTTGGAGGTTCTCCTTCTGAGGGTATCTGCCGCGGAGAGCGTCTTCTGTCCTTTGTTCTTCTTGACCGGCGTTAGCAAATTGAGGTCTTGATCTTCGGCAAGCTGTTCTTTGAGGGGACCGTCACAGTAGGCCTTGTCTCCACAGAGAACTCCGCCCTCGATGGTCGGCAAAACGCGTCGGGGGATTGCACACAATAGCCCCGAAGGTCGTTTTCGCTTCCCGGCGTCAGTCCGGCCTGCTGCAAAAGAGGGAGTGTCCCACTTCTTTCCCAGGCGACAACGTGCAGCTCCACACCGTGAAAGAAGGTGTTTTTCGAGGAGCAATAGCCAACTGAGGCCAGCCGATCGGAGGCGACCATTGCCTGGGAGGCCCGCGGCCCCTCCGCGAGCATAATTGGCATTGAGTCGGCGATTCGGACCACCTCTTCTTGGGTCTTTCGGCAACTGATTTCGGAGAGGGCCTCCTGGACAAGGGGCGCAAAGACGGCGCTCAGCCGATTCAGGCGCCGATCGTAGCTTTGATATGAGGGGGGATCCGGGAACCAGTCCGAAAAGTGATCTTCCGCGTACTCGTGAATCTCGCTTGTGGGGGATCGCTTCTTGATCAGCCCAAACACATAAATGGTCAGCACCTCCTCGTCGGTAAAGTCCGGATCGGCGTTGTTGCTCTGCCGTTGCGCGGCCGCAGCGAGTCGTCCCCGGTATCGCTGGCAGATGAACAGGTAGATCCGAATAAGCGTAGAGGCAGCGTCCATGTCGCCAAGGGCGGCCCGTTAAAGATGTTGGACGCATCTTCTTTCAAGCCGCCTGCGGCGACGTGGTTTTTCAACCCCTGATTGGCATAATTCATGCACAGATAGATAAACTACATTCTCCGTCTGGAGATGGAGATCAGCCGGACTCGTCCGGCAAGATCCTGGGGATCTGAGATCCCCTGAATCCTAGATTGCTGGGAATCCTAGATTGCTGGGAATCCTAGATTCCCGGGACCGTGGATGCTCCCAGTCGGACTCGTCTTTTCCGATCTCAGATCGACTTAATCTGAGATCGGTGAAACCCCACTTCCGTATCAGTGGAACGACTCAGGACTCTTCACGACACCAGCAAGACATGGGGAGAGGAGCACATTTCTTCACAGGCCGAACCCGGTCGACCTGATTTTTTCCTTCCCCCCGATTCTCGTTTTCCCCCCTCCCGACCTCAACATTCGCGCTCCTTTCAATCACGTAAGTTTCATTTTCTCTCGTCCGACTTTCCGAATGCTCGGTGCTACCTTCACGTAGGTGTTAGTACCAATGCATGTCGTATCTCATATTAACAGTTACTCTTTTTGCCCTGGCATGACGCAGCTTCTCCGATTACTTCCCTGCCTCACTCTCCTGGCACTTACGTTTGCTATCAGCCCTGAGGTCGCACACGCGTACGGGGGCCCTGGGAGTGTAATTTCAGGAATCGGCACATTTCTCGCTCTCGTTGCGGCCCTGCTCGCCTCTGTGTTTGGCTTCCTCTGGTTTCCGCTCAAGCGGCTCTACAAGAAGATGACCGGCGACGAGGAGGAGCAGCAGGAAACACCTGCCAGCCAATGAACCTCCTTTTTGCCATGATTGTGGTGGTGGGATTTGCCGCCGTCCTCGAACTGTTGAATCTTCCCGCGCGTGCTCGGGATGCAGGACAACGCAGCCAAGACTGCCTCAGGGTACTGCAGAACGACTCGCTCACGGATTGTGAGAAGGAAGAAGCCCTGCAGTCTCAAACCAAGCACCTGTTCCGATTGCTCGGCATTCTGGCAGGCGGAAGCCTGCTGGCACTCGGCGGTCCGCTCGGCGCCGTCTGGGGACTCAATCAGCTTGGTGTGGGAACCTTCTCGGGCGTCTTGGGCATACTGCAACGCATTGACTTTCTTGCGGGAACTGTAGTTGCCGGTACGATTGCGTACGCGCTCGTCTCCAGACGTCGGACGTCATGAACTTTGAAGACCGTTACGGGACACTCGACCGTCTCCTTCATCGCATTGCCTTTAGCGCCGATACGGCCCAGCACGCCCTGGCCGACGTGGAAAACACGCTCTACGCGGACGAGCTGCCCCCGGTCGACGCTCCTGTGTTCATCACGTCCCTGCCTCGATCCGGCACCAGCATTCTCCTGCGGGTGCTGTGTGATACCGGGCATTTCGCAAGCCATACGTACCGGGACATGCCGTTCATACTGTGCCCGATGCTCTGGAACCAGTTCTCAAATCGGTTCCACGCGGATGACACCGCCGAAGAACGAGCACACGGGGACGGCCTGGAGGTCTCGGCCGACAGCCCGGAAGCCTTCGAAGAGGTCGTCTGGAAACACTTCTGGCCGGAGCATTACCGCGATGATCACATCCGCCCCTGGACGTCGGAGAACCACGACGCAGAGTTCAATTCATTCTTCGAGACGCACATGCGAAAGGTGTGTGCGCTTCGTGAAGAAAACGGCGAGCCCCGGCGCTACCTTTCGAAGAACAACCTCAACATCGCTCGCCTCGGAGCTCCCCCTGCTCCTTTGCAGCAGGGAACCGTCCTCATTCCGTTTCGGGATCCCGTTCAGCAGGCCGCCTCGATGTCCCGCCAGCACGAGCGGTTTTTGAAGATTCACGACGACGATGATTTTGTCCAGGAGTATATGGAGGCCATCGGCCACCATGAGTTCGGGAAGGGGCTGCGCCCAGTCAATTTCGACAACTGGCTCGACGACGCGCCTCCGCCGAGCGAGTTTTCGTTCTGGGTCCAGTATTGGACGACTGCTTACGAGCACGTGCTTGCCCACCAGCACGACAACATCGTCCTTCTCTCCTATGCCCACCTGACGGAAGAGCCGGACAATGCCCTCTCCGGGCTGGCCGAGATTGTCGAAGTCTCTGAAGATGACCTGCTTCCGCAGGCTGAACGTCTCCATCCCCCCCGCACTCACGAGGTCGGCACCTCTGCGGTACCGGCAACACTACTGAAACGGGCCGATGACGTGTACGAGCGGCTCGAGCAGGCCGCCAACATTACCGATCCGTAGAAGCCACTTTCTCCACGAGTTTGGGGATCTGAGATCTCCTGAATCGCGTGCAGCCGTAGGCAGGAGGTCGAGGGTGCCAATCTCAGATCGGTGCAAACCTATTCGCGTCGTAAGTTTACGACCGCGTAAAGAAGCCGCTCAACGTAGACACGATCGGAAAATCAGTTCACGAAACTGAGAGAAATACCACGTGGGTCCTTCTCCGAATCGTTCGTCCATGCCCTCTTTTTCTCGATCCAAGGCTGTATTCTTGCTGTCGGGAGCGGTTCTGTTCTTCCTCATAGGATTCGGCTTTCGTGCAGGCCGCATTCCGCCGAATGACGCGTTGGAGCAAGCCTGGAAACAGGCAAAAAGCTTGATCAGCGAGCCTCACTTCTTGAATGATCAGGCCTACGACAGGGAAGGGGCCCAAACAGTCGGGTCGGGCGTTCAGCACTCCGGCCTTACCCTTCTCGTCTCCGTCTGGAAAACCGCTGGAAGTTGGGAACCCGGCATCAAACTTATCAACCAGCGTGGAGACACGATCCATGCGTGGAGAATCCACCCTGAAGAACTGTTCCCAACCCTGCAGGAGAAGGGCCGAATTGGATACATTCACGGCACGCAACTGCTCCCCGATGGCGATCTGGTTTTCAACATTGAACCGAGGATGGGGACCGCTCGCGTCGATGCCTGTGGAACCGTTCAATGGACAATCGCTGGGGGCAGCCATCATTCCGTCGGTCAGGCATCAGACGGCTCGTTCTGGATCTCAGACATCAGCTCTCATCCTCGCACCAAAAGCAAAGAGTTTCCAAATGGATACCCGGGACTGGACCATCCCGTATATGTCGACAAAATCGCTCACGTCTCTAGTAGTGGGGATATAATAGAAAAAATTAACCTTCTTGACGTAATTTACGAAAACGATTTAGAAAAGCACATCAGCAAAGCATACATCTCAGCCGACGCGTCCGTCCCCACCGGCACGCTCCCGACCGAAGACATCACACATCTGAACGATGTCGAGCCACTTTCGGAGAATATGGCCGACGAGTACCCTCAGTTTGAAACCGGGGATTTACTTATCTCCCTTCGCAACCTGCACTTGGTATTCGTCCTCGACCCCGATACCCAAACCGTGAAGTGGCATTCTTCCAAGCCATTTACCATGCAGCACGACCCAGACTTCATGGGCGACGGGTGGATTGGTGTGTTCGACAACAGAAGAGACTTTACGGAAACGGGCAACATGCTTGGAGGAAGTAGAATCGTCGCCGTCCAGCCCCAGTCCGATTCGCTGAAAAGTCTTTTTCCGACTTCGCTCTCAGATACGTTCTACACGGCCGTCGGAGGAAAGTGGCAACGACTCGACAACGGGAATCTCCTTTTGAACGAGTACACGGAAGGGCGCGTCGTCGAGGTGGCCCCAGATGGTCGTACGGTGTGGGAGTGGATCAAATCGCCCACGGATACCGGACAAGTTCCCTCCGTTCAAGAAGCCACCCGCTATGACCTGACGAAAGAGACGACTTCGTCGTGGCCGTGCGCGTCCGAAGAAACCGTTCGAAGCCCCTCTTCCTGAGCGATCGGTTCTTCCACAACAAAACGCAATCTGTCTACTCCCCTCCGGACCGGAGTCAGGCTCGTCGCGTGATCAATTCCTGTTGATTTCGGGCTGTGAAAGGGCAGGCGCCTCCTTTAGCGCTCTCGGTATGCTCTTTCTGAGTTACACAGCAGCTACCTGCTGGAGCTCATATCCGACGACGAGCAGGACCAAGAGGCAACCTCTTCGGGGGTCAGATCATATCGAGTCGCTTCAGTGACTTCCGGAACGTGATTCTCGTCGTACGGAGCGTGAACCCACTCCCAAACGGTTCGTCCCTCAGGCGTCACCTCAACAACCCTGCCCGCCTTGCTTTCCGTCAGGAGCATGTTCCCGTTTGCCAACTGCTGCCACTTTCCCATCGACCCCGTGTGGAACGGATCGGAATGCTTAGTGGGGAATCGCACCTCGACAGAGTCGGTGTGCGGCTGAATAGCAACGATTCGACTCCTGCCCAACATCGCGCCTCGATCGGTGAAGTCGCTGGCGTTGTCGAAGATCCCAATCCATCCATTCCCGAGAAAGTCCGGATCATGCTGCAAAATGAACGGATCATCAGCATGCCACTTCACCCTCCGAGTCTCGGGATCAACAACGAAGACAAGACTGAGATTGCGGATCGACACCATAAGATCTCCCTCGTCGAACAAGGGATACTCATCCGCAAGGGACGCTCTCAGCGGCTCCACATCATTGACGTGCGTGAGATCTGTTGTTTGTAATCCGTCTTTATTCGCATGCGGCTGGAAGGCCTCGGCAATATGACGCTCTAGGCCATTGGCGTACAGTACGTCAAGTACGTTCAGACTGTCGAGAACTTTTCCATCCTCACTCACATTGAGAAGTGGCTCGTGATAAACAGGCTTCATCAAACCCGGCAATCCGTTCGGATGACCGGGACTTGTGCGACGCGGCTCTTGGCTGGATCCTGAAACCCAAAACGACCCGTCTTCCGCCCGTTCAATCGAGTGGTGGCTACGCACCGGCAACCGCCACTGCGCGTCGCTGCAGGCCCCCAACCGCACGGTCCCAACCTGCCCAAAATTGACCAAGACATCTCCATTCGGAAGAAGATGCGACCCGTGAATGTTGCGGCGCCCGATTCGTCGATCGTCGAGGGAGTCCGGAAACAATTCTCGGGGATCAACCCGCCATCTGTGTGCAGTTTTTCCGTCCCGATCCATCAACCGAACTTCTGGTAGATATCCCTCTGGCCCCTCCCATTCAGAGGTTACGAGTGTCAATCCCGGCTGCATCTTATCCGGCTGTTCCTCTCGGACTCCCTGCCAGTCGTAGACTCGTGACGTTACAAAGCTCGGAGGACTAAACGCATACACTGCCTGCGCCTGATCCCCCGCTTGCACAAGAAGCTCATTGGGAAACCAGTCCCACGCTCTCACCACAAATCCGTAGAGGAATGCCAACACGATCAGGGAGGCAACGAACGCAACTTTTTCGGGAGAGCGGGAGGCCATTCTCGGCAGACAGTACTGATTCGAAGATTGAGGACCTTGTGGACGTGGCGTCACGGCGGCGATGTCTGCCGTCTGCATTTTTCGCAAACGGTAACAGGCCCCTCCCCCCCCTGTTCCGAAGCCTCTCCGATCTTCCACGGCAATTTTGTTCTTTCGTTTTCGAGATCCCGAATTCTTTCCGGCCTACTTCTCTCTCCTACAGTCTTTCTGACCTGCCCAGCTCCTTTCAGAGCTTTCATCCCCATTGGACTTTCGGACCGGATAACTTGGGATCAACTCCGCACTTGAACGTATAGAGATTCCCTCACCTAAAAAATAGGGGATGGGAGGAGCGTTCTCTGCCTTCGGGAGGATCGGATGCGCTTGTTATTGCCCTCCCGTCCCATTCCTCCGAGCCCCATTGAGTGGGACCGATCCTTCGAGGGCATGTGCATCATTCCACAATCGGCCAAGTCCCCCAAACGCTCACGACTACTGTACGTCTTTGATGAAGTCTCTCTCCTGCGAGAAGGTCTGGGTATTCGCGTCCGTCATTCTCTTTGCATTCGGATACGGCTACATTGCGCACGCTTTCAACCTCTTCCCGAAGCCTTACATCGAGAGAGCCCTCAACCAGGCAACGGCCATCTCTACCGCTGTGCGCGATCTTCCCCCAAACTCTGATCCCGTGGCTTACAACCGGTCGGGTGCGCGAACGCCACTGCCCGACCGACGTCAACCCGGGTTGACCGCCGTGTCTTCTAACTGGCAGGATCTGGACTGGAAACCGGCGGTGCGACTCCTGGACGTGAAGGGAAATGTGATCCATCAGTGGATCACTTCTCCCATCAAAATTTTCCCTTCGCTCTACGGTTCCTTCGGAAAACTCCGACGGTTTCCACCCCCCTTCGGTTTCCACCTCTATCCGAATGGGGATCTGTTGGTAAATGCACACGACGTAGGTCTCGCTCGGCTGGACGCCTGTGGAACGGTTCGATGGCGCCTCTTTCAACCGGACACGCACCATTCCGGAAGTCCGGGACGAAACGGAAGTTTCTGGCTTCCAGGGGGGCGCATCGAAAAGATCTCATTCCCCGGTCTTGAGGGATTCAAGGTCGACCACGACCTCATCGTACGGGTGTCCAAACGAGGAGAAGTAACGCAGAAAATAAGCCTGCTCGACATACTACACAAAAATGACCTTCAGGACCGGATATTTCGGACAAATTCGGGAGGGTTGTCAGATGGGGATTTGACACATCTGAACGATGTTGAGAGGCTTCCTGGCTCATTAGCGTCCGAATATCCCGGATTTGAGGCCGGGGACCTTCTGCTCTCTCTTCGAGAAATCCACTCCGTTCTCGTACTGGATCCGGATACGAGGAACGTGAAATGGATCGAATCCGACTCCTTCATCCGCCAGCACGACCCCGACTTCATCGGCAACGGATGGATCGGTGTTTTTGATAACCACTGGGATGGCACCCTTCGGGGCCGTGCCCTCGGCGGCAGCCGCGTCGTCGCCGTCCATCCACAGCTCGATTCGACGCGCGTCCTGTTTCCCACCCCGCTCTCGGACACATTGTATTCGATTACCGCGGGTCGTTGGCAACAGCTGACCAACGGCAACATGCTACTGACGGAGTCGCGAGCCGGTCGGGTCGCTGAATTTACCAAGTCGGGACGACTCGTATGGGAATGGATTCATGCCCCCCACCACTCTCTCGTCTCGGAAGTGTACGGCGCCGAGCGCGTCGACGCGACAAAAGCCCAGGTGGAAAAGTGGAACTGCTCAAATGATACAAATCCTGCGAACTCATCTTCTTCGGAGAAGGAGTGAGTTGTCCGAACCTCTATTATGTTGCAGCAACTGAGGCCGGCCGGAAATTTTTGCTTTTGGGGTCTCGATCGTGCGCGAGCATGCTCCCCCCGATTGACGGCTTCAGCAAGCGTCCGGCCGACTCCAACCTTGCAGGCATGGGAATTTTCACACCGATCTTTCAATCCTTCGTTCGTCTTTCTGCGCCGAGCGGGCTCGACCGGGCCCGACCGGATCCGGAGTAAAAAGCAGCGGTAGGACCGACGTTCTCCACATGACGGGTTCCTAAATGTATGCGTCTGCTGGTCATCACTCAAGACTTTTCCCCCGCCGTTGGAGGCATCGAAACCTATACGACAGAGCTGGTCCATCGCTGGGCCCGACAAGCCGAACATGTGGAAGTTGTTGCTCCGAACCTCCCTGAGGCCGGATCCGTCGACGCACAGTTGCCATTCCCCGTCACACGCGCCGCAACGCGGCCCGACCTCCTCCCCGTCCTGGGCCTTCCCACCATTGTTCGTCGCGTCCGGACCCTGCAGCCCGACGTTACCTTCCATGCTCAGTGGCAGACGGTGGGAGCAGCGGTACTCGCTCGACGCCTCACGGGCGCTCCCCAACGCATCGTGTGTGCGGCACACGGCCGTGAGCTGCTTTTCAATCCTGCTGACGGCATGCCCGGCCTCCAGTCGACCTACGACGCACTCCGTCGCCTTCTTCTACGCGGGCCGGATCGGTTTACGCCAGTCAGCCGCTACACCGCCGGTCTGCTTCACGAGTGCGGCGTTCCCCCGTCTCGCTGCCACGTCGTTCCCAACGGGACCGATCCCGACCACTACCGCCCTTTTGACGCATCGCCCCTCGGCAAATCCCTCGGCCTCGCCGACGGCTCTGTCCTGTTGACGGTTGGCCGTCTCGTTCCGCGGAAAGGCATCGACACCACGCTCCACGCCCTACCGGCCGTGCTCGACGCTGTGCCCGACCTCACGTACCTCGTCGTCGGCACTGGACCGGACCGGGACCGGCTGGAGAGGCTGGCCACCGACCTCGGGATTCGCTCGTGCGTCCGCTTCGCCGGATACGTCGACGCCGACGATCTGCCTACCTACTACAACCTCGCGGACGCCTTCGTGATGCCATCTCGCGAGGCTCCCCCCGACGTGGAGGGATTCGGGATCGTCTTCTTAGAGGCGGGCGCCTGCGGCGTCCCCGCCATCGGGGCCCGCACCGGCGGCATTCCCGACGCCATCCAAGAGGAAGAGACGGGCCTCCTGGTGCCGCCGTCATCGCCGCATGCTCTGGCCGACACCCTCACCCATCTGCTTACGTCCCCTGCTCTCGCCCGGCGCCTCGGCGAACAGGCCCGCCGCCACGCCGTGCAGGAGGCCAACTGGGATCACGTGGCCGATCAGTTGTGGAACGTGCTCGCCTCGGTCCAGACGACCGCGTCGCCGACTGCCCCTCTTTGACTCCTCCAATCCTACGCTGTCCGTTCCGAGGCCTGCCCCGAACCGGCCGCCGGTTTGTCGCTCGTCTCGTGCGGATCCAAGGCGTCATCCGACGGGATCTCTGCCTCTTCCAACTCCTCCAGCGTCTTGCGGTCCCACACGGAGACGGCAGAAAACGAAAGCAGATTCACACTTTTGTCGAGAACGCTGTGCACCCCGAGCACGCCTGCGATGGCCGCCTTAGAGACCTGCACAGCCCCTGCCAACTCGATGCCCGCCGCCATGAAAATGAGGTCGCGGCTCGGAAGAAAGGGAATGCGCCCCGTGATAATCTGCAGAGAGAGAAACGTGAACCAGATTTCGAGATCCACCTGTGGCACCACGACCTCCCACTCCAGAATCTGGAGCGTCATTACCACGAACAGCCGAGCAACGTGTAGCCCGAAGACAGCGGCAAGTACGCGTCCGGCGAGCCCAAACACCGCCGCCCGAAAATTGACCCCGACCGCAATCACGATCCCGATCACGATAAGCGCCCCGATCAAATACAGAACCTCGTTCTGCGCAATGGTGTTCGGCAGGGCCACATAGCCACTGAAAAGAAATCCGGCAAGCAATCCGAACGCCACAATCGTCGAGGCCACCGACGACACAATCGCATTGTCCTTGATGGCGTGCATGAGTTCCCCGTCTGTCCAGTCCACAAGCCGCTTCCGGGCCCAGAAGTACAGGTACACATCGCCCGAGTAACTGAGCACGTCCTTGTTATAAACCCGCTTTTTCACCGCCGACGGAAACAGTTCAAGCGGCGATCGGCCCCAAATAACCACGAAAATCAGAGACTGGAAAATGGGGAGAGTCAGATACATGCCCGTGAAAATGACGTAGAACCACGGGGTACGCGGCATGGACTTCCAGATCTCGGCCCAGCCGATCAGGGACATTTGATAGACGAGATACCCGACGATGGCAGCCGTGAGAGCCTGCCGGAGCGTCCACAAAAACCACTCCCCACGCGTCGAATTGGCAAACCGGTCCCAATGAACGCGGAGTCGAGCAAAGCGGCGTTTGGCTTTCGAAAGAGCCTCCATAAACGGCACGTGGTTTGAGAACGAGCGCAGGAAACCGGTACAGCGATCTTCTAAGTATTCTGCCCCGCTTTACGCCTGATCCACGTGGCCTTTGCACCGCGCGGATGAATCTGCCCCGAAGACTGCTTCCCCGGTCTCTATCCATGCCCGCCGCCAATTCCTCAACGCCCATGACAGAGGCCGCCCTCCACCGAGATGGAACATCCTGGGCCTTCGCAATTTGCGCAGCAAGGTCTCGTCCGCATGAGAACTGTTGACCGTGCGGCTGGGGTCTTCCTGCCTTCCGCTTCCGTGTTTCAGGAGAATACGCTCTCGGTTTCTCCCACGACGCGTCCTGCAATTGATGGACATCATCCTGACGGTGAACTACTCCCCCTGGTCCCGATACAGCGGCGGGGGACAACGTTCGACCCACAACCTCGGCCTTTCGTATAGCGAGCGTGGGCACGATGTCACAGTGGTGTATACAAAACCTCCGTGGGAGCAGATCAAGGTGCCTGCGGATCTCCCCTATCAGGTCCGCTGGGCAACGTTTTTTGGACTGTGGAGCCGACGAGCTGCCCCTCTCCGTCCCCTTAACGCCTACCCCGTTGCCCGTACAGTCCGCGACGTGATTCAGGAGGCAGACGAACCAGTTGTTGTGCAGTGCAACGGTGAAGAAGGAGCCCGTATTCCGGATCTCCGTCCCGACCTCGACTTCGGCCTCGTAGCCACACCGCGATACTCCGAGTACCCAGCCGCGCTGATGCAGAAGGAGCCGCTGTCCGCTTGGACCCGAGTTCGCTTATTTCTGACCGAACACAAGTATCTGGCCCAGGGCGACATTGCGCGCAAGGCCGACCGGAGCGTACCGCCGAGCGCCTACGCAGCCCGGATGCTCCACGACGCCTACGGGATCCCGGACGATCGCCTCGATGTCGTCCACAACGGCGTTCCCCGCGAATTTCTGGAGTACGATCATGATCCAGCGGCGGTCGAAGAGGGGCCGCTCGTGTTCTTCGGTCGGTTTGCCAAGCACAAGGGCGTTGACACGCTGATTGAGGCCCTTGAACATCTCGGGGACGACGCGCCTCCAACCCGCATTGTCGGCCGCGGCGTACTGGAAGATGAGCTGCGCACCCAAATTGACCGGCTCCACCTCAACGATCGGATCTCGTTTCATCCGTGGATGACGCACCACGAACTCGGGGAGGCCCTCCGCGAGGCTCGAATGGCCGTTCTTCCCTCCCGCGAAGAAAATTTCAGCCTCGCCATTCTCAGTGCCCTCGCCGTTGGGACGCCCACAATCAGCACCGACGTAGGGGGAACTCCGGAAATCATTGACGACGGCAACACGGGACTCCTCGTCCCTGCCGACGATCCACCGGCCCTTGCCGACGCCATCCATCGCCTGCAGTCCAACCCCGACGACGCCCGGCGCATTGGCGCGAGCGGGCAGTCCCACGTCCGCAATCACCTGACGTGGGCCGTCGCCGCTGAACAGTTCGAAACACTTTTCGGGGACATCCTTCAGGAGCGCGGCCTCTCGCAAGCCTCCCAGCCCCTCTAGTGCTTCTTTTGTCTCGCAGTTGCGGTCGTCTCTTCCGCCTCTCCCTCCTCGCCACGATTCTCGGTGCCTCGGGCATTCTTGTGGGCGTGTGCGGGCCCCCCGTGTTCGCTCAGGATTCTCCCTCATTTCTCTCCGACAAGCCTGTCTCGGAGTCTTCATCCGTCAACGAGAGGCAGTCCGATCGGAGGCTGGACTCCACTTCTGCTCCCAAGGCCGACTCCGTAACCACTGCTCCGGACGAGTGCCCGGTTGGGTGTGCCCCTATCCCGGAGGAAACCCCTTATAACCACGTCCCTTTCCCTCGCTCGTCTCTGCTTCCGTGGGTCCAAAGTCGTCGGATGTTCGTCCTCGACCGGAAGCAATCCTACGGGGACCGCATGTTCGACCGCGGCGTCTTTCGCCACGTGACACCCGATATGGACCGCGAGTACTGGCTGGACATGATGGTGTACCGCTACAGTCCCTTCGAACACGCACGTTGGACCCAGGCCGGCGGCGGCCTCCGCTTCCGAACCGGAAGCATCGAACGAGACATTTTCGCCTTCAAGACGACAATCCGGAGTACGGTTCCTCTGGACGACGACAAAAAGAACTACTTCTCGATCGAGGGCGTCCTCCAGGACGACGTGCAAGCCAAACGATCCTGGCTGGAAATGAGCTATGCTCACCGCTTGTCGTCCCACCATGCTGTTGGGATCCGACACACGTTCTCGGCCGAGAAAGCCGATCTCGATCTGACCTCTTTTTATCGATATTCGTCCCAGAAGTGGGGCCGGGCCGGCGTGTCACTGACCGTTCAAAACCTCTACAACGACTTCATCTACCAGCAGCTGGGAATCGATGCCGAGGTGCTCGATGTGCTACGCACCTACGACCGCAATCCATACCTGGTAGAGCTTCACTACTCGTCTCCTAAACGGTTTGCCCTCGGGGGGGAACTTATCGTGGGCTGGCAGCCCGGAAGTCGCGCGACGTTTGCCTCGCAGACAACCCCTTCGTACCAGTACCGCGAGCAGGAACGTGTTCACTACATCGGGGCAATCTTGGAGTATCGGTACGATCCCGTTGCCGTGGGCCTGTTTTTGAAGCGCGACGCGAGCCGTCTCCAACGATCAAGTGCAGGAGATAGTCTTTCCACGGACTACCGATCTCACCAAACGCAGCAGCGCATTGGAGCTTTCGCAAAAGGATCCTGGGGCAACGTCCGCGGGGAAGTGTACGCCTTTACTGGGTTCTATAAAGACTGGCAGACCGGTAGCGCCTTCGAGACCTCGGTACTAGAGCGTTCTATTGATTTCGACACCGATCAAAGCGGCCTCCACTCCCGCTTGCTCTACGAGCCCGACGGCTGGCCGTACCTCGGGATCGAGTACTTCGTATTCCGGCGCACTCTCGGTCCCAATCCTCGTGCCCTGGTGAACGGATGGACCTCCAAATACTGGGATTTCGGCCCAAGCCACTACCGCGTGGTCGGCCTCCTCGGATATCGATTCAGCCGGGGATCCGTAGTGATGGGAATGGGATACGACCTGGACGGCGACCCGGTCTTCACCGACCGTGCTCCGCGTCGCTTCGACAACGGATTTTTCCGATTCACCCTCACCTGGTGATTTCCGTCACGGATTTCTGTGGGGCGGACAACCGTATCGTCCCATCCCCCGCTCCCGGACCGACCACAATTCGTGTGCTCCCCTCGTGTGCTTTTCTCCTTCCGAAGACACTCAGCGCTGCCCGCTGTACGTGACGCCGAGACGCAATCCCACTCGGTCGTTCATCGCCTCACCGGTATCCACCGCCACCGCCCCACTCACCTCAACGGCCGAGGTCCGGAACGGAACCGCGGTCAGCTCCAGCAGAAACGACATCCGCGTACGGGGTTCCGGGAACGGATTGTCGAAGGTCCCGAAGTGCCGCCGCCACGTTCCCAACAAACGGTACCGGAGTGCGGAGGACACGACGCCTCTCACTCCCAGGTGATGAGACACAATCCGATTGCTGATCACGGCTTCTTCCTCCGCTTGTGATGGATCGAGTAAAAACAATGGAGACCCCAGAAGAGTCCCGCTCGACGACCATCCGCTTCGGTAGACAAAATTGTTGTAGTAATTGTCCTCCCCAGGGGGATGAACAGGCCCACTCTGGTCCTTCGTGTGAAGGAACTCGTACTGAATAGCGCCTATAGACGGCGACTGAAAACCCGTCCACCGGAGTCCATAGAGTCCATCCGGGAAGTTTTTCCACTCGTAGCTGCTTCCATCCTCGAATAGGTGCTGATGATATGCACTGACCTTAGCGTCACCGAGTCGGACGGTGCTTCCGAGATCGAAAATACCAACGTGGTTGCCAAGCACATTCGTCTGCTCTCCTTCGGGGGCATCTTCTTCGCTCGCACTCACTGCAAATACCGCGTTCCAGTAGGCCTCCATTTCCTGCGGCAGTTTTCCACTGCGGGGCGACATTCCTCCCCACTGCGCGTTGTGAACCAGCCCCATGGTTGCACTCACAACTCGCCCCTTCCCAAGCCGGAGGTACGCGGCCTTCCGGTGCAAATACACGTTGTCCACAAACCGGTCGTTGCTGAACCAGCCGTGGGCGTAATGGCCCTTCACCTCTGCAAATCCGTTCGTATGGGGCACCCCTATATACCCTGCCGTTCCCAGAGAAACGATCGGAAGCGGCGTCGCATTGCGACTCTGTATCAAAGACCCTGTTGACAGTCCCCCCCCCTTCACGGGTCCGATTGGGCTGTGCCGGCGCCCGACGCGGAGTTGAGCAAATCGATACCGAAGCTGTGCAAAAAGCTCAGAAAAATGAGCCGTCTCCGAAGCCGACCAGCGACCGAGAAGGTCCAAACCGGCCCGGGCTTCCCAAACCCGGGACGTATCTGTTCGTCCCGTAGCCCCAATTCGAGCGTATCCGTTGGCCGACTCGGCATCGATCCGGCCATGCTCGTTGGCTCGAAGCCAAAACGGTTGCCCAGCGGTGGAAGCGACCGTCGTTGCAATCTCTCCTCGGTATTTGAGCGTCTGCGCAACGGCTCCCGTCTCCCCTATTAGAGCCTCCACGAGAACGCAACTCGTAAAAACGAGGATAGCACCCCTCAAAAGAAGTCTCACGTCACTGTGCGATTGATTTTCGTCAGGAATGTTCAGAGGCAGGACACGACCACGAAGCGTTATTCTCCGCGTGCCAGTACGTGAATGCGTTTTTAAACTCTGGTTTCTGCTCGCGGCTGTACACGGTCTCGGGAATCTCAGATTCCCAGCATCTAGAATCTCTAGGCCTTTGGGAAAAGGGTTTGCGTACTTTCCCACGGACCGGTAAGGTGCGCACAGAGCATAGTTAAGGTCGTTCCTCACCCTGTTCTCAGTTGGCCTGTTTCCGCAAAGTCTCTATCTACCAAAGACGCCGAACCATGGAAAAAGGAACGGTTGTGCCAGAGAAAATATTGATTTTTTCGATGTCCTTCTTGTCTCTCTCAACCATAGCCACTCACGTGGCTCAAATATGGGGAGCAAGCTTCCACGCGTATTCCATCGCAACTACACTTTTACTGACACTTACGTCTTTCGCATTTTTATACGACCTTTTTCGAACTAAGGCAAAACTAATAGCTGATTTTCTGAAGTATCTATTTCCTCTATCTCTGTTTGGTTTTTTGTTAGGTCTCTTCTCCTTCAGGCCTGGGGCCGATGATCTATATTACGTGCCAAACTCCAGATACTTCCTAGAAAACCCTCGCGAAAGATTGGACTTCTTAATACATTTTGTTGGCTCCAGGTCCGAAGTTATATCTATAAACTGGGGCACCTCTCTTCCATATGATTATCTTAGGGCATCTATCTCTTACGTACTCGATATTGATCTTTTAACTTCTTATTATTTTTTGGTTCCCCCTTTTGCCTGCTTTCTAATACCAATTTCCTACTTTCTTTTGGTATCTAAGTTTGCCGATAACAACAAAAAGGTTTATTTTTCTACTACGGTATCCATATTCATACTCCTCGTAATGGGCGACACGCACCGTACGCCCGGAAACCTTTCTTTTGTGAGGTTTTTCCACGGAAAATCTCTCCTTCTTACCATTGGGGTTCCAGTTTTTGCAGGTGCCTCAATCGATTTCTTCCGAACCTGCTCTTTTCGGTCGTGGCTACTTCTGTTCGTTACCGCGACGGGTTTGATCGGTGCCACCACATCTACTGTCATTCTTCTACCGGCATTGGGTAGTGTCTTTGCGCTTTCTTTTCTATACGCAAGCACGGATTACATCTCGTCGATCAGAAAGTGTGCTCTGTTTTTCTCTTCCCTCTCTTACGTCTTCGTTTATGCCATTACGTTTCTCGTCTACAAGAAAAACGATCTCGGCATGGGTAGCCCTCCCAACGAGGGATACCCGACCGGATTTATTGGTCATTTCGATTTCTGGCTAAATCCCATATTCCCCATAACTTTATTCGTGGTCTTTTTTGGTTCTTGGTTCGCTCTTAGATACTACTCCGGACAAAACAAACGAGTTTTCAAGCTTTGGCTCGCCTTCACAGTTATCGCTTACGTTAACCCGATATCTGCTTACTTTCATATAAGATATCTTACCTCTCCTAATATTTACTGGCGTCTATTTTACATACTTCCGATTATTCCCATTCTCGGAGCGGTTGGGTTTTGGTGCTATGAGTGGCTGGTATCACGCTCCAGACGCACCCAGCTTAAAGCCGTGGGGGGTGCACTACTCTTCATGATTGGCCTTCACTTCCTCCCCGGCTCCCCGTCAATACTTGCGTCCAATCTCCAACTTCCTCCCCTGGAATACCCCGTTCCGGGCAACTACTCGGTCGCAAAACGCCTTACCACGACCGTTCCTGAAGGCCCAATGCTTGCCCCGGGTTCGATAGGAGGAATTGTTGCAATGATTGACTCTGAGTACCCTCAGATGCGAATCCGAACCGACGGTGTAAGACTCTGGATCGGTGGGGATGAAGCCGAGGATCGAATTCATGCCTCAAGGCACGCAGGAGGGAATGAACAGTCCCTTCCAAGCTTCCGCAGAGTGCTTAGCAAGCCGTCTCTTTGTTCAGTGGTTGTGCATAATGAGGTAGCACGCAGATCGAAAGAAAAGAAGCTCCTAAAATCCGAGGGATACACCTATAGCAAGAAAGCTGAGGAGTACGTGGCGTACTGGCGAAGTCATGAACATTGTACACCTCTCGACAGATAGACGACTCTCCTGGCGTCGACTGTGTCACTGGATCGCGACGCAGAAATGCCTGAGCACTTTGAGGTCGCGGCGGCAACGTCTGCCCCTCATTCTTCATTGATGAGACGGCGAACAACACTTGCTATCCCGGATTGGTTGATTCTTGTTTGCGGAGCGGAAAATGCTAATATGTCTGGCATAGTCACTTCCACTGGTCTGCACCTCCTCCCTCACTAAACCGTGACAGGTCAGCGAGATTAGATGTCGTGAACTATGTGGCCAAGTTGAGTAGCATGCTGGTGCTCTTACACGGTGACGTGTATTCAGTCCCCTCAGCCGAACGTTGCGGCCAGACTATTTCCTTCCGGGACGATGCTACCGTTGACCCCCATTTCTTTCACTGCGGCAGCAGCAATCCGGATGCTGTTATTCGTGCTCCGCTCATCGGGGTAGACGTGGGGCATCGCAGCCACATAAAGCCCCGGAATCGGTGTGTCGTGGGAAGGGATCTTCTCGCTGAACGTTAATCCCGTGATGGGGGCCGCGAACCGCCCCCGAAAGATCCAATGGTCGTTGAGGATAGGCGTGACGTCGCACCCAAACAAGCGCTCAAGCTCGCCGAGCTGCTGGGAGAGAAGCGCCTCGTCGCTCCTTGCCCAAAGGGGATGGTCAGAGCGGACGTATCGGGAAAGGTAGGCCAAGTGACGTCCCTCGTACTCCTCTGGAGGAATCAGATGCGTCTGTTCAATTACGCCGCCAAAGCTGTATCCAGGATCGGCGACATTGAGCCAGTAGACCGGCGAAAGGCTCTCCTCCATAGACAAAATTGTACAGATCGCGCCCATATACTCAATGTCTCGAAGGGAGCTGGCGTACTCACCGTCAAACTCCTCAACGAGCCCGGCCAAGATAGGGGTTGGGATAGTTGAGAGTACCGCGTCGGCCTCCAATGTCGACTCCGGAGTCTGGACTCCCGTCACCCCCCTGTCACCGGTAACGAATTTCTTGACTGGAGCATCGCAGTGAATCTCTACACCGTTTTCCCGAAGCACCTCAACGAGCCGATCCACGAGGACTTGGAGACTGCCCTTGAGGTATCCGAGTTTCTCCTCGGTGCCATCTCGAGAGCGAGCTCGTTGACGGAGACGTCCTGCCATCCAGGCAATGGGAATTTGGCCGGCCGCGTCCCCGAACTTTACGTTCATCATCGGCTCCCAAATCGTCTCCGTCGCTTCCTTTCCGGCCCACCGGCGAAACCACTCCAGCGCAGGGGTCTCTTCATCATCCTCGAAGCCGGGGAGATACGTAAGCATCGCGGCGCTCATGCCGAAGCGCAGCCGAGCCTGCAAACTCATTGCCCCGAATGTAAGGACATCGCTAGGCCCGTCAAACGGATAGATCTCCCCGTCCCGCATCATCCCCATTGTCGTCGGGCGAAAGGCAACTTTGTCCTCCAGTCCAAGCTCGCCGAGTAGCCAGTTGATCTCTGCGTCGTGGGTGAAAAAGTGGTGGTAGAAGTATTCAAGACGCGCTCCTTCTCCGACTTCAACGGTGGAGAGAAGTCCCCCCGGCCTCGGAGAGGCTTCCAGAACGGTCACATCTACACCGTTCCGTTGAAGCAAGTAAGCGGCGGCGAGACCCGTTGCTCCCCCCCCAACGACAATTACATTCATACTTCAGTATCAATCGTGAGATAAACCTAAGTACTTCTCGAGTGACACGGCTACTTGGTGTAGTCGGAAGCGATTGACTCCTTGCGCAAAGCCGCGAGCGATACGCCGTAGGCGGCGAGAATAACAAGACCGATCACGGTTACGGAGACGTACTGGAGAAAATGTACGACGACTGAATACGACAAGGCGATCTCTTCGGGGAGCCCAAATGCCCCAAACGCAAGGATCGTTGCTCCTTGAAATATGCCGACGTACCCCGGAGCTGAAGGAACGAGAATGCTTAAATTGACGAACGCTAGGGTAAGAAATGCAGCTCCTGCGCCGGCGTCAAGCGAGAAGGCCCGAAAGCCAATCCAGAACATTCCGCCCTCCAGGATCCACACGGCACCGCTAAGCCCAACAACGGCCCCCAGACGTCGGTCCAAAGCGAGAGATCCCAAACCCTGCAGAAGAGAGCGCGTCGCGTTTAGCCCTTTCTTTTCCTCAATGATGGGTACCCAACGTAGCCCCCGACGCATCTCACCGAGAACGAGCCGCGGAAAAAGCCGAGCACCGACCACGAAGAGAAGGGCACCCGCAAAGACAATAGCAGAAACGGCTCCTGTGTAGGCAACGATCCCTTCGGCTTCTGGGCCGATCCCCGACCCAACCAGCACCAGCGCAATCATTCCGACGAGAACCAGGCCGTCAAACACCCGCTCCAGCACGATGGTGGTAAGGGTTCCTTCTACTCGGGCAGAGGTCATCCGACCAAGTACCAGAGCACGGACGATTTCTCCGAGGCGAAGCGGAAGCAGATTATTGGCCATATATCCGCAGAATACGACCCCTGTGGACGTAGGCCAAGAAACCGTCTCAACCGGCTGGAGCAAAAGGCGCCAACGTGCCCCCCGGACGAGAAAGCTTGAGAGATAACAGAGAAGCATCGGGGCGGCCCACCAGAAACCGAAGCGCCCGAGCACTCGCACTGCTTTCTCCAAATCAACCTGATAGAGAGCCCCCCCGAGGACAACCACACTTAGAGTGACTCCTCCCAAGGTAGCAAGAAGTTGTCTGCGCGAAAATCCCATCGGCTACTTGTTTTCATCGCGGTTCTGTTCAGGTATGTATCCGTTTGGGCGGTGGGGAGGAGAAGCATCCACGGGAGACTCTTCCCATCCTCGTTCCGCTTGGACAATCCACGCCGGACGGCGCTTCGTTTCATCGTAGATCCGACCGACGTACTCCCCGACCAGCCCGATGCACACCAATTGCACTCCCCCGATGAATAGAATCGAAACCACGATCGTCGCGTAACCCGGAACGGGGGACAGTCCAAACTGGGCAAACCAGTCTGGAAAAAGGCGCTGCGCGAGAGTAAATCCAATCCCGAGAAACGCCACCGCTGATACCAGAAGGCCGAGAAAGGTTGCTAGCCGAAGTGGCGTGGCGGAAAACGAAAAGATCCCATCAATGGCCAGCTTCATCAGCTTGGGGAACGTGTACTTCGGTTCGCCTCCAGTTCGCTCCTGGCGCTCATATTCAACCCCGGTTTGACGAAAGCCCGCCCAGGCCCGAAGGCCGCGGACGAACCGATTCTTCTCCGGCATCTGGTTGATCAGATCGACGACCGTGCGGTCCATCAGGCAAAAGTCCCCGCTGTCCAGCGGAATGTCGTGACTGGACAGCTTGGAAAGGAGCCGGTAAAACCCTTTATAGGCAACTCGCTTAAGAAGGCTTTCCTTCCGTTGCTTGCGGATGGCGTAAGCGACCTCATATCCCTCGTGCCACTTCGAGATGAAGCGATGAAGCTCCTCAGGGGGATCCTGCAAATCGGCGTCCATTACAATCACCGCATCTCCAGTCGCGTATTGGAGCCCCGCCGACACGGCGGTTTGGTGTCCAAAATTCCGAGAGAACCGGACGATGCGCCACCGGTGATCTCGCTGGTGAAGAGCCCTCATCTTCTGCCAGGTCGCGTCGGTGGACCCGTCGTCCACGAGGACAACCTCCAAGGCCTCCGCCCACCCTTCAGCCGCCTGCGATAGACGCTGATACAACTCTTCTAAAACCTCAGCCTCGTTGAAGCAGGGAATCACCACAGAGACAAGTGAGGCTCCCTCCGATCCCTCGGAAGGTGAAACATCGCTGTCCGTGCCCGAAGCATGAAAACCAGAGGACATATCGCAGCATTCGTATCGGAGCATTCGTACTCAACCTCGGTAAAGTCACCCCGCCCTTCCGGGCGGGGCTTTTTGAAATCAATCTTCTCGGTTGGGATTGACCGGCCATTGAGACCGGTCAATCTACAAGACCCCTCCCCGCGCTTCCGCGTGGGGCATCCTCTGATGACCTCGTGATCTTGACCTCAGTCAACGAAGCCGCGCACGTCGCATCACCGAGTATAAAAGACACAAAGGGCGATTCATAATGACGATCTGGACGCCTACATGACCTGTGCAGGAATCCGTATAACTGTTCATAACAACTCGTCCGTGTTTTACACTTCCAAAATAACCAATAGAGCGAAAATTTCTCTTTCTTTTCGAAATCCTTCGATCACACCAATCGCGACTGCGTCTTCCTCACGCACCGGGTGCACGATCGACAATCCCTCTCCGAATGAAAGAGGCGACTTCTTTACTGACGGTTGCCTTCTACGCCCTCTCTCATCTTGACAAGATGGGAAAATATTGACCGACTTTTTGAGTCCCCTAACTCCTATTATGGGAAGTAACTTCTCGTCTGATCATTCCAGCGACGATCCCGCCATCATCCTCTTCGACGGCGTCTGCAACCTCTGCAATGGCACCGTCAACTTCATCATCGATCACGATCCCGACGGCGTCTTCTGCTTTGCACCCCTCCAGTCCGACGCGGCCGAGGAGCACCTGGCCGACACGACCTTGAACGGGCACCTCAGTACCATTGTGCTGGTGGAGAACGGAGAGGCCTACATCCGATCGACTGCAGCCCTTCGCATCGCCCGGCGGCTTACGGCTCCGTGGCCGCTCTTGTACTTCTTCATCGTGGTACCCCGCCCCCTCCGTGACACCGTCTATCGCTGGATCGCCCGCAACCGCTACGACTGGTTCGGGAGGCGCGACGAGTGCCGCCGCCCCACTCCCAATCTCAAAACCCGCTTTCTTGATCACGACTGAAGCCCCGCACTGGTGCACATTTCGCAGCCCGTCGCAGATTATTCTGCGCGATGTCCATCAACGGAAGAACAAGGCCAGTCGGACACGGCTTCGCGTGTCAGGGAATGATGGGCAGCCTTCGATACAATGGGAACTGTCGACTGTCTGTCCGACGGATGCACCCATTCCCAGACGGCCCGCCCGCTTGGGGCCACCTCCACAACACGGCCAACATTCGACTCGGTGATGAGCATATTTCCGTTCGGGAGCTGTTGCCACTTGCCTCGACTCTCCGTGTACAAGGGACCGGACTGAGCAGTTGGAAACTGAACGGTCATCGAATCCGCCTCGGGATTGAAAAACAAAATTCGATTTCCACCCAGCATAGTGCCACGCTTTGTAAAGTCTTCGTTGTTGTCAAACATCCCCACCCGACCGGAGGGAAGAAAATCAGGATCGTGCTGCTGGAGCAGTGGAGCTGAGACGTGCCACCTCACGTCTCGGGTGCGCGGATCAAAGACGAACACGAGGTGCAAATTTCGGATCGAAACGAGTAGATCCCCGGCTTCAAATTCAGGAAAGGCCTCTGCCATCGATGGGGCAAGCGGCTCTACATCGTTGACGTGCAGAATATCTTTCATGGTGGGTCCCTCTCTTCCCGCTTCCGGCTGACTCACCTTCGCGAGGTAGCGTTCCAGATCGTTCGCATACAACACATCCAGGACGTTGATCTTTTCGATAAGGTGTCCCTCCGGCGACACGTGATGAAGCCATTCCTGATAGATGGGACTATCGAGCCCTGGAAACCCATCGGGATGCGCTGGGCTGGTGCGACTGGGTTTCTGCCCGGATGCCGGAACCCAGAAGGACCCGTCGTGGGCTTGAGCGATGGAGTGGTGGGTTCCTCTTGCATAGGTCCATTTCACCCGGCCGCAGGCGTCGAGGCGGACCGTCCCGACGTAATTGAGGGTTACGAGTATATCCCCATCCGGCAGGAGGAGAGAACCGTGGATATTTCTCCGGGTTGCGCTCGCCCCCCGAAGTCCAACAGCCGAGTCTGGGAAAAGCGCCGTCCGGGCAATGCGCCACGAATGAACGACCTCCCCCTGTCGATCAAGAAGTCGAAGTTCTGGCCGTAATCCACCGGGACCTGTCCAGGACGATGTCAAGAGAATCAGACCGGAAGCCATTTCTCTCGACCTCTCGACGCGTATACCTGACCGGTCATATGCACGAGGATGGACCAGCGCGGACTTGGGCGAGAACGTACTCGTGAACGCCGTGATCTGCTTCGAAGCTTGTTCCAGTGCCCTGTTGGGAAACCATCCGTGCCATCGTGCGGCAAACCCGTACAGGAACGAGAAAACCATCAGGGCGAGCACAAATGCTACCTTCTGAATGCACGTTCTCTTCACGATATGGAAACGGTTCTGAGAGAAGTGCCTGAATCGAAGGAAACTGTTTTTCTTTCTTCTTGACACTGATCAGAGTCACCCCGAATCCGCCGTGTTCATCGTCTCCTTCCGCTTCTTCTCCAGCGCCCCCATGAGGGCCTTGAAGCCCCGCTTCCGCATCACCGACTGAAAGGAGCGCGCGTACCCCTCCGCCGTGCTCACCTCGTCGACGATAATGTCCTCGGCCTTCCAGGTGGTGTCCCGGCGCGCCAGAATGTACTCGACCGGCGTCGTCCGCCCCTCGTACGTCGTGGTCGTCCGTACGTAGGCGCTGTCGCCCTGTACGGTAATCTGGTCGTAGGTGACCGCCGAGTTGTACACCCCGAGGTCGCTCATCGACTGCGCCCGCACCACGTCGCGGAAGACCTCCACAAACCGGTCGCGCCGGTCGGTGCTGAGGGTATCCCAGTGCGTCCCGAGGGCCGTGGCCGCCATGGCCCGAAAGTCGAGCACCCCGTTGATGAGGTCCTTCAACCGGTCGCGCTGGGCCTGCGAGTAGTTTTTGGCCGTGCTGCCGCTCAGAATGGACTTAATCTCCTGATTCCGGTCCTCCAGCATGGTGCGAATGTCCTCCTGGGTCGACGACTGGTCCTGCGCCCAGCTTCCACGGGCCGGTCCCCCCACCAGAAGCAGCAACGCAACGAACAACACCGAGAATACGCGAAACGGATGCATGGAAGACATGGTCATGATGGGAAGAGCGGTCGAGAAAAAAGAATCCCGTTTACTTCTGTGTGCTGGTCGTGTCAACAAGTGTGCCATTTCGAATCCGATCCGTGAGCGTCCCAGTGGTGCGCAGCAGCTTCAGCACCGCCACGTTGTAGGCCTTCACAGCCTCAAAGTAGCGCGCCTCGGCCTCAATGTCGGCCCGGACGGCTTTCACCAGGTTCTCAGTGTCCCCGAACCCAAGGTCGAAGTCGATCTGCTCGGTGCGCAGCCACTCCCCGGAAATTTTGTTGGCCCGGTCGCGGGACTCCATCTTCGCCTCCGCCACGATCACGTTTCGGTACGCCTCCTCCACCTCAAAGCGCACAAGCTGTCGGGCGGCGGTCTGCTGCTGCTTGACCTCGCTGAGCTCGGCCTGGGCCTGCTCCACCTTTGCCGCCGTCTGCTGAAAGTTGAGGTCGAGCGTGATGCCGAGCCCGGTGCGCGTGCCCGTGCCCATAAACGAGTCCCCGACAAAGGGATTGCTGGGATTGGGCCGGTCCGGCAGAGTGACGCCTTGTGACAGGCTGGCCTGCACCCCAATCTTCGGGTAGTAGTTCGACTTCGCCACGTCCACCTGGGCCTTCCGGGCCCGCACCCCGGCCTGGGCCTGCTCAACCTCCGGCCGGTTCTTCAACCCGAGCGTGATGTAGTGATCGAGAGAGTCCGGGTGGAGGGGAGAGGTGAGCGGCGTCAGTTCCTCCGAGGTCGCCTGCACCACGGTCCCGTCCGATAGAAAGAGCTGTCGACGGAGTGCCGAGCGGGCCGTCGCCCGGTTCTGCTCGACCTCCACCGTCCGCCGCTTCACTTCCTCCTCTGTGATTCGCGTCTGGAAGAGATCAGCCTGATCGACGCTCTCGTCCCCCTTGTCGAGGAGGCGCTGGATTTCCTTCTGTGCCCGATCAACAACGTCCGCTGTCCGCTCGGCGAGCCGGGCGAGCGCCTGTGTGAGCAGGAGGTTGTAGTAAAGCTCGCCGGTGCGGGCCGCCACCTCCAGCGCCTTCTGGTCCACGCGAGCGGTCTCCACGTCCACCCCGTGCCGGGCCGCGTCGATGGTGCCGGACAGCTCCCCCCACGTAAAGATCGGCTGCCGCGCCACGGCCTCGGCCCGCCCGAAGGGACGGAGCGCCCCGGGCGACCAGTCGTTCGTCACGTCTGGGTCGAGGTAGAGCTCGTCCTCAGGCGTGCCAGGCGGCACGTTGTCGAGACCCGGCGCAAAGGAGGAGGCGATGTCGAGCGACAGATCCGTCAGGAACCGATTGGCCTGGGCCTGCTCGCGGCGCGCCTCCGCAAACCGCTGCTGCGCCCGGCGCCGGTCGACTTCCGGACTCACGTCGAGCGCCCTCTGCACCGCCTCTGTAAGCGTCACCCGTATCGTATCGGGCGTCGGCTGGGCCGCCGCCCGGAACGCCCCGATTCCCGCCCCGAGCACGCAAAGCAGTCCGGCCGCGAGCATCCGTCGGATACATGTTGTCGAAGGGATCATCGTCGTTCGACACCATCAATCAGAAAACACGGCTGCGCTCCCTCTCCAATGCATAGAAGACCATCTCTTTCCGCCAACGCCACGGCACACGCCGCTTCCCACCGCTCGAAGGGAACGAAATCTCCTCTCGTTCGGCGAGTCCGCATGGAATCGGATTTCTCCAGGTGGACGCCGATTGGAAACGAGCAATGCCCCCTCCTCTCCTCAACTCATGACTCGCAACTCATGACTCGCAACTCATGACTTGCAACTTGGGATACGCATACGACCGGAGACAGTCAGGACAGATCGAAATGACCACTCCCGGCGAACACCAACGAGGCCGTCGTCGCTCCGGACCCACGCCCGGCCTCGCTTCGTATGTCTTCTTGTCTGCCCCCTGAAACGACACCGTTCGCAGCCGTTCGTACAGCTCCGCCCAAGAGCCTTTCATCATGGCTGATCGCAATCCTCCTCAGCCGCTCGGGGACGTGCTCGAAGACGTGATCGAGCAGTTGGGACTGGAAGAGAAAATGGACGAGGCCCGCGTGATCGAGACGTGGGCGGCCGTCGCCGGCCCGGACATCAACGGCGTCACGGAATCGGCCTGGATGAAGGGCTCGACCCTGTACGTCAAAATTCGGTCCTCGACGTGGCGTCAGGAACTGCACATGAACCGCCGCCAGTGGCGCACCCGCCTCAATGACGAACTGGACGCCGAGCTGGTCGACGAAATCGTCTTCCGGTAGCCCCTCCGTCCCGACGCGCCTCGTCCGAACCCCCACGTCCAACCCAGAACGCACAACTCTCGACGCATAACGCGCCAACGCCCAACGCTACCCGTCAAAGGCCCGGAACGCCACGGAGGTGTTGTGACCGCCGAACCCGAAGGCGTTGGAGAGCGCCACGTCGACCGTGCGCTCCTCGGCCTCGTTGAAGGTGTAGTCGAGGTCGCACTCCGGATCCCGCTCCTCAAAGTTGATCGTCGGCGGGACCAGGTTGTGCCGCACCGCCTGGATGCTGGCGATGGCCTCGATGGCCCCGGCCGCCCCGAGCAGGTGACCCGTCATGCTCTTGGTGGAGGAGACGTTGAACTCGTAGGCGTGATCGCCGAACACGTCCTTCAGCGCCTGCGTCTCGGCCTCGTCGCCGAGCGGGGTAGAGGTGCCGTGCGCATTGACGTAGTCGACCTCCTCCGGGGTGAGCCCAGCGTTGTCGAGCACCCGTTCGAGGGCGAGGCACACGCCGCCGCCCTCCGGATCGGGGGCTGTCAGATGGTGCGCGTCGGCCGACATGCCAATGCCCTCCACCTCCGCGTACATCGGAGCGCCGCGCTCCCGGGCCCGCTCCAGGGATTCGAGAAACAGCGCCCCGGCGCCCTCCCCCATCACGAACCCGTCCCGATGGGCGTCGAAGGGGCGCGAGGCGTGCTTGGGATCGTCGTTGCGGGTCGACAGGGCCCGCATGCTCGCAAAGCCCGCAATGCCGAGCCGGGTCACACAGGCATCCGTACCCCCGCAGACCGCCGCGTCCATGTCGCCCTCGCGGATGAGGCGGCAGGCGTCGCCAATGTTGTGGTTGCCCGTCGCGCAGGCCGAAATATTGGCGTGGTTCGGGCCTCGAAAGTCGTGCGCCATCGCAATCTGCCCGGCGGCAATGTCCGGGATCAGCATCGGAATGAAGAACGGGGACGTGCGCTCCTCGTCGTTCTCCAGAAAATATTCGGTCTGATCCCGAAAGACCTGCATGCCCCCGATGCCGGTGCCGTAAATGACGCCGACCCGGTCTTTCTCCTCCTGCGACATCGACTCGGGATCCAGCCCGGCGTCCTCGACCGCCTGGGCGGCCGAGACAAGTGCATACTGGGTGAACGGGTCCATGCGACGGGCCTCCTTGGCGTCGATGTGGGCCTCAGCGTCGAAGCCGTCGAGCTCGCAGGCGAACGTCGTCCGCAGGCCCTCCGGGTCAAACGACTCGATGGTCGCCGCTCCGCTGCACCCCTCTACCAATCCGGTCCAGTAGTCATCCACCGTAAGGCCGAGAGGCGTCAGCGCCCCCATGCCCGTAACAACGACGCGACGCGAAGGGTCAGCCATATCAACGTAAAATCTATGTGGGATCCATGCGAAGACACCGACTCAACCGATCCGTGCACCGATGTGCGCTCAGAGACAAGAGCGCTGTGCTCGCGTGGCGGCAGCATCGATGCGCTGTCGCTCTGATAGGTGCCCCACGCCTCGGACGTGTTACGGTTTCTTCTCACGGAAACGGAAAGAGATGCCCGACGAGCCCAGGTCATTCTCATCCCCAGGCTCATCGGGACCACTTCCGCAGCACGACGACCGTTGCCGCGTTCCTCAGGCCGGTTGACCGTCTCCGACACGAAATCGGGAGGCGCGGACGCCCAGTACAACAGGGAACGCGATACAAACAGTGCGCATCATCGTCTTGGCGGCGAACTACTCCACCTTTTCGTTCAGGTAGTCGGTCGCATCGCCCACCGTCGCAATTTCTTCCGCTTCCTCATCGGGGATCGTCAGGTCGAACTCTTTCTCGAACTCCATGATGAGCTCGACGGTGTCGAGAGAGTCGGCCCCGAGGTCATTGGTAATCGACGCGTCCGAGGTCACGTCCGACTCGTCGACGCCGAGCTTCTCGACAATGATCGACTTGACGGTATCTTCGATATCGTTGGCCATGGTTGGCAAATTCGTTGGTGAAGAAAGTCACACGCAAAGAAGAAAGAAGGGCGTTGCCGGCACGCAATCGGCACCGACGGAGACGCCCCGACAACAGCCGATGTTTGGGCCGCTGTGGTGCTGCTTTCAACCGCCAAAAACTACAAGGAGGGGGCCGGAGAAGCAAAAGCCCCCCCTCGTTTGATGCAAGCTTCGTATGCCTCTCCTCCATTCTTCCTCTCATGCTCTAAACTTCCCTCGGTTCTTTACATATTGAGCGTTGGGAGTGACGTAAATTCTCTTTAGCTTGCAATCCTCTGTGCGGACGCTTTTTCGCAGCGTTGGCGTTCGCCATCCTGCACTCCCACAAGGGGCTTCTGTTATTCTCTCAACCGGATCGGTTTTCGTTCATGGCATACCTCTTCACTTCCGAATCGGTCTCTGAAGGCCATCCCGACAAGATCGCCGACCAGATTTCGGACGCGATTCTCGACGAGCTTCTGGCTCAGGACCCGCAGAGCCGCGTGGCCGTCGAAACGCTCGTCACCTCGGGCCTCGTAGTGCTCAGCGGCGAGGTGACGTCCGACGCGGACATTGAACCCCGCGACATTGCCCGCGAGGTGATTCGCGACATCGGCTACACGGATCCCGAGCTCCGGTTCGACGCCGACTCCTGCGGGGTCATCAGCAGCATCGACGAGCAGAGCAGCGACATCAACCAGGGCGTCGACGGCCAGGAGGAGCAGGGCGCCGGCGACCAGGGCCTGATGTTTGGCTACGCGTCTCGGGAGACAGAGGAGCTGATGCCAATGGCCATCACCTTCTCCCACCGCCTCGTCCAAGAGCTGGCCCACCTCCGGAAGGAGACGGACCAGATGTCCTACCTCCGGCCGGACTCCAAGAGCCAGGTCACCATTGAGTACGAGGACGACCGGGTGACGCCCAAGCGCATCCATACCGTCGTCGTCTCGACCCAGCACGAGGACAGCGTCTCGCAGGAGCAGATCAAGCAGGATGTGCGCAACATTCTGCTGCCGCGTGCGCTGCCCGAAGACCTGTTGGACGGCGACCTCATCCTCCACGTCAATCCCACCGGTCGTTTCGTGATCGGCGGCCCGCATGGCGACACCGGCCTCACCGGACGCAAGATTATCGTGGACACCTACGGCGGCAAGGGGGCCCATGGCGGCGGCGCCTTCAGCGGCAAGGACCCTTCGAAGGTGGACCGCAGCGCCACGTACGCCGCCCGGCACGTGGCCAAAAACCTTGTGGCGGCCGGCCTCGCCGACGAGGCCCTTGTGCAGCTTTCCTACGCCATCGGCGTGAGTGAGCCCGTGTCGATCGACGTTGACACGTCCGGCACCGGCAAGCTGCCCGACTCGGTCCTCTGCGACGTGATTCGGGAAACCTTCGACCTCTCGCCCGCAGCGATCATCGATCGCCTCGATCTCCTGAAGCCGCGCTACCACAAGACCGCGGCCTACGGCCACTTCGGACGGCCCAGCGAGAATTTCCCCTGGGAGCAGCTGACCCACGTCGACGCGCTGCAGGAGGCGGCGAAGACCGCGGCCTAACCGCTCCCTCGACATTCGATACGGGCATCGGCCCTCGTCTCCTCCGGGAGGCGAGGGCTTTTTCTATGGGACAGATTCGTTGTGTGCACGGTCGCAGCCGGCGGATTCTAGGTCCCTGTAACCATCTCGCGGTCGGCTCTTCTACTGGGTGCACGAAACAGGAGGCGCCCTCGCCGGGCGTCGCTGTCATTCCACCCACTCACAACGACGACCCACCACCATGCAACGGTTTTCTTCCCTGCTCCTCGCCATCTTCGTAGCGTTCAGTCTTGCGCTCGTCACCGGCTGTGACGCCACAACAAGCGACAGTGGTTCTCTCGACGTAACGATGAGCGAGTCTTCCACGAAGACGATGTCCAAACGAACGACCGCGTCGGATGTCGACACGGCCCGCGTCACCATCGAAGAGCTTTCTATTGTTCCTGCCGGCAAGGCCTCCGACGGTGAAAGCACTGACGTCGGTGTAACCGTCCTGACGGATTCGAACTTTACGGTCGACCTCAAGAATCTGCAGGAGGGTATCGACGCTGTTCTGCCGACCGCCGAGATTCCTACTGGCACGTACGGTCAACTTCGTTTGGTGACGACGGACAAAGCCAAGGTTTCATTCACCAACACGACTGGAACGGAGGATGTCATGATTGCCAGTGGGCAGCAGACCGGACTGAAAGTCAACTTCTCAAAATTCACCATCGAAAGTGCGGATGATCGTGTCGAGATGACAGTGAACTGGGACGTGACGGAATCCCTGAAGGGCAGCGGTTCTGGACAGTACGTCATCACACCTGCGATTAACGATGCTACCGTCACGGTTACCAGCGCGACCGACGACGACGGAGGCTCCAACTAGACGGACGGGGCGCCCGGCCCCAGCCGTCCTTCGGCATAAATTCTGCCTGAGAACACGTCGGGTGCCCCGACGACCGTACGGGGGAACCCCGCCTGTTCTCGCCGCCCGACCCTGCACCACTCATGCCCAACGACGCCTCTGACGGCACGTACGCCCGTCGCGTTCAGAATGGAGACCGGGAGGCGTTCCGGATTCTGATCGAGCGGTACGAGGGCATGGTTCTCGACCTTGCGCACCAGTATGCCAACACGCCGGAGGACGCCGAGGACCTGGCGCAGGACGCATTCACACGCGCCTACGACCGAATTGAGGACCTGAAGAATCCGGACCGGTTTTCCTCCTGGCTCTATGGCATCGCCCTCAATCGGTGTCGGGACTACGCCAAGAATGTGCGGCGGGAGACATACGCCTTCAGCCGCACGGAGGAACACGACGATGCCGACGCGCTGCCCAACGAGCACCCTGCACAGGACGAAGCGCTCATGGCCGAGGAGCGGGGCGACCGACTCTGGTCGGCGCTGGACGAGCTTTCGTCCACGTACGCCACCCCGTTCCTACTGAAATACCGGGACGGACTTACGTACAAGGCCATGTCCAAGCGCATGGACGTATCGGTGAGCGCGCTGAAGGTGCGCGTGCACCGGGCTCGCAAAAAACTTCGCACTCTGCTGGAGGATCAACATGCCGATTCCAGATCCTGACATTTTGGTCCAGCGGTTCGTGGACGGGGACCTGTCCGACGACGAGGTTCAGGACGCGCTCCACCGCATTGCCGACGACGAGGAGGCCCGCAAGCTGCTTCGGTTTGAGCTGGAGATGACGCAGGACCTCGCCGCGTCGCAGTCGACGGCCCCGCCGGCCGACTTTGCCGACCGAACAATGGCCGCCGTGACGGCGGAGACTGACGCCGCAGCGGTGGAAGCCGACGTTACGGTCTCGCTATGGCGGCGGCTGGAGCACCTGTGGACGGCGGCTACGGCCCCTGTGTCCGTGGAACTGCGTCCGCTCTCGGCCGCCGTCGCCGTTCTCCTGCTCGTAGGGGCTGTGGCCTGGACGGTGGGACCGGCCCTCTGGGCCGAGTCTTCAACATCGACGCTGGCAACGGCGCCGAAGCCGGAATCGAGTACGGCCGTTCACCGCACGTCCGCCTCTTCTCCTTCCCAAGGAGAGACCGTGTGGATCCGGTTCAAGTACACGAACAACACGGCCGACTCAGTGGCCGTGGCGGGCGACTTCAGCCAGTGGACGCCTGTGCCCCTGTCCCCGCGCACCGTGAACGGGAAAACCGTGTGGGCGGGCCTTGTGCCCGTCTCACGGGGCGAACACGAGTACCAGTTCGTGATTAACGGGAAGCGGTGGGTTCCCGACCCCCTCGCTCCGACGAAGCGTGGCGATGGGTTCGGGGCCGAGAACGCCGTCCTCAACATCTAAGGGGACACGCAGCTTGGGCCCGCGTGTCCCCGCACTGGGACTCGCGAAACAGGCTTCTGCTTATGCGGCGACTTATTCTCGCCACGATATTTCTCGTCGGCTTCGCGCCGACGACCGTACCGGCGCAGGACTGGAGAGGTCACGCCGCCCTCGGCCTCGCTGGTGGCTACCAGACAAACCTGTACCTGGATCCGGTTCTCGGAACCTGGACTCCAGACGCGAAATCGGCCCTCTTGGCCTTCACGCCGCAACTCGGGGTGAGCCGGATCGGCCGCCGCACTCGCCTCGACATCACGGTTCGCTCACACCTGCATCCGCGACGCACGGAACGACCGAAATTGCTACAGGGCACGCTCCGCCTCCGCCGCCAACTGTCCCCGAATTGGACCCTGGGCGGCACAGCGGGCGGCACCCGCTACCGATACCCGGCCCTCGCCGACGGCATCCGCACCGCCCGCGACAGCTGGTGGGCGCTGCCGTCCCTCCGATGGACTCCAACCTCCCGGACCATGCTTACCCTCCGCACCGGACTTACACAGCGCTTCGAGCACCTTCCGAGCGCGACGGATCGGCAGACCAGTGGCCTCGCCACCCTCCGCGCGACCCACTGGCTCACGGACCGATTTCAGGGCGGTGTACGCCTCCATTACACCAGCGGGCGCACGTCTGCGGCGGAGACCCAGTTCGGAGGCGCCGGCGGTTCGGCAAACCTTACATACTGGCCCACGTCTTCCGTATCGGTCCGGGGCACCGTGGGGGCCGAGCAGCTTCGATACGAAACCGTCGATTCGAGCACCGTGCGCGACCGCCTCGGACAGGCCGCGTTGAAGGCCGAATGGACGCCGCGTTCGTCCGTCACCGTGTTCGGGCGCGCCGGCGCCGCCCGGGCCACCTTTGCGTCCGACGCCTCTCCCGACGTGCACTTGTCCATCGGGGTACGCCTGTCCACACAGGGCGTGCCGGGCGGATCGCCGGAGACCTCGTCTCCACAGCGTGTCTGCCAGAATACAGAGGACGGACTTCGCATTCGAGTGCCGTACGACGGAGAGGGCACGCTCCACGTGACGGGCGACTTCAACAACTGGTCGCTCCCCGGGGTGCCCCTTCATTCCACGGAAAATGGATGGGAAACGACGCTTGACCTGCCGGCCAGTCGGTACGCCTATCGCCTCCGCGTGGTCGACGGCGACGAGGCCCGCTGGCTCGACCTTCCCTCATATGCACGAACCGTCGAGAGTGCCTTCGGCGACACCAATGGCGTCTGCACAGTCCAATGAGCCCATGATTGACTCCGTCTTCAACACTGGGGGCCTTCGCCCTCCCTGGAAATGGACCTGGGGACTGGTCGGCGTGCTTCTGTGTGCCCTCGTTCTCCCCGCGAGCGTGCAGGGGCAGTCCGCCGTCGAGTCTCTAATGGCGGAGGGCCGGGCGGCCGGGGCCGACGTGGAACGCATGCGCGTCGTTGTCTCCCGCGCAGAGAACGCCGGCCTCTCGTCCCAGCAAGCCGCCACCCTGCTGCAGCCCGCCGTCTCCCTCGCCAAGCGCGACCTGCCCGCAACGCCTCTTCTCAACAAGACGCTGGAGGGCCTCGCCAAGCAGGTGCCACCCGCACGGATGACCCCCGTCCTGCAAGAGCTTCGCACCCACACGGAAGAGGCCGGCACCCTGATCTCCTCCTGGACCAAGAAGAAAAAGACGAAGGCGCTTCTGGACACCGAGGACAATTCACTCCCCCGTGCCGAGCGCGACCAGCTTATCGTCAGCGTCGCGGAGGCGCGGCAGCAGAACGTCCCGGTCCCGAACATTGAGACCTTCCTGAACAAACTTCCCGATGCGGTGGGCTCCCGTTCGGTCTCTGCGAATGAGGTGGCCGTAGCCGTGAGCGTGATGCCCGACCTGCCCGCCGCAGCCTCCCCGCCCGCAACGTCTCGCGCCCTGCTTACGGCCGCACTCAATGCCGACTACGATCCCGAATCTCTTCGACAGCTCCCCGGGGCTCTGGAGCGCGCTCAGCAGGTGAGCGATCGTCCCACCGTCTCCATTGCGAAGAGCGCCACGCGGGCGATCCAAAAAGGAATTCCTGCCCCCAAGATGCTACGCTCGCTCTTTCAGGGGACGGTGCCGGGCACACCGCCCGCCGTTCAGAACGCCCCCTCTTCTCCGCCCGGACAGCGCAATCCGCCGGGAAGGGATGGCCGTCCTGCCCCTGGGTCTTCCCCGGGCTCCCTGCCGTCCGACGGCGGCGGGCAGGGGCCTCCCCCCAGCGGGGATCAGCCCAGCGGAGATCAGCCCAGCGGAGATCAGCCCAGCGGAGATCAGCCCGGCGGGGACCAGCCCAGCGGCCCTCCCTCCAACAACTGATCGCCGGGAACCACCCCGAACGCTCCTTCTCCCTCTCAATGCCCCCTCGTTCCGGCGCTCCTTTTCTTCTGCACGTCTTCTCTCATTCTGGATGTTTTGCGATCCGGAACTGAGCCCGCAGACGGAGCCTGCTGCCGTCGAGGACCGCGGCAACCCCTCGTCGGTCCCGTCCTGCTGGAATTCGTATCGGATCAGTTGAACCGAACATATTGTGGACGGCCGTGTCCACGAAGCCACACGCAACGTCTCGTCCGGGGCGTCACGCTTCCGTACCCAGTCCCTCTCCCTCCGCGTTTCTGACGGAACGTCGGTCTCCAGGCCGGCCGCCTCCTGGATTTTTCTGCCGAAATGGCGGAATGCGCATTCTCTTTATTCATTCTTGGGCATTCTTTTTCACAATGCCCCGAGCTGGATTGCATTTTGCTGTACAATAATCACCCAGACTCGCGCGTTGGGAACATGCGACCTGATGCCCGATTCGTAACACTTTCCGTTTGCGATTCGCAGTTGCGATAGCGAGTGTGTTGGTTCCCCTAAGAAGGCGCAGGTTTCTGGACGTCAGGCATCCTCGATACCATTTGGGACTAGAGCAGCGACATACATGGCGAAGGACAAAGCGGAAGTCGTCACGCAAAAGACCGCCTCGAAGGATCGGTCGGCCCACAACAGCCAGCATGAGGCGCTTCAGGAAATGAGTGATGAGGACCTCATGTCCCAGTTTCAGGCTGGGACGGTGGAGGCCTTCAACATTCTCGTGGAGCGGTACTCGGACCGGCTCATGCAATACCTCTATCGCTTCCTCGGCGACATGAAGCGGTGCGAGGACCTGTTGCAGGAGACCTTCCTCCGGGTGCATCGAAACCGGCATTCCTACCGCCGGATCGCAAAATTTTCCACCTGGCTTTACACCATTGCTGGAAACCTCGCCCGGTCGGAGTACCGGAAGCGAAAACGACGGCGGATGCAGTCCATCCAGTCCGTCAACCGGGACAATGAAGAGTACGAGATGGAGATTCCGGACGAGTCGTTCTCCCCGGACAAGCACGCGGAGAGCACGATCCAGGATCACTACATTCAGGAGGCGATGAACGAAATCCCGCCGGCCTTCCGCGAGGTCGTGGTGCTGCGCGATATTCAGCAGCTGGCCTACGACGAGATCGCGGAGATTACGGGGCTGCCGATGGGCACAGTCAAGAGCCGCATCAACCGCGGCCGGACCAAGCTCCAGGCCCTGCTGGAAGACGTGTATCCGTTCGAGGACGGGTAACGATTGCTCTGGTCCGCGGGCCCAATCCCCGGTCTTTCCCTCCCCCAACATTTGCGCCGGATCCCCGAGGGGATCCGGCGCTTTTATCTTCGTGCGTGTGTTTTCGCACGCCCCCCTGCTCCCCTTCTGCTACGCCGCCCCGGTTGGCTCCGTCGACTCGGTGTCCGGATGTTCATTCGCAGGGGCTCGTCCAACCGACGGGCCGATAGATCGATGCGGTCGGCGTCGAGGTGGTCGATGATGGCAAGGCGCAGGGCCAGGCAGATCTGATCGAGTGTGCCGCGGCTGAGGGAGCGTCCCACCGTCTGCGAAAACGCCCCGGCGGCCGCCTCGCGCAGCTCCCGGCGGGTTTTTCCAATTGCTTGGCCTCGGGCTTGCCGCGGTTGTCGGTGCGCCACCGATCGGTGGCCTCGTCCGTCAGCGCCTCCACGACGACGCGGGCCGGACGCATGTGGTCGACGCTGAGGGTGCCGAGCAGGCGGTCCTGCACCTCATCCCAGGCCTGTCCCTCCAGGCGCACGAGGTCGCCGAGCTGGAGGGCGTAAACCGACTCGTACACCGACCGCGGCACGTGCTGCACGGCCGGCACGGTGCAGTTGCACAGGCGCGTCGATTCGTCGTCCGGAGCCTGCAATTGCCCCTGCGGCGCACTCAGGAGACGACGCGCGACCGTGTAGGCGGTCCCCCGTCGGCCCGTCGGAAGACGAGCCGTCCTTCGAGCGTGCGTCCGGTGTGGGGGGCATAGACGTGCTTGCTGGCATCCGTGGGGTAGATGCCGTAGAACATCGTCTGCAGAAAGTGAAGCAGTCGGACCATCGAGGCGGACGGGAGCGGCGGCGGCGTCGGGAGAACGTGTGCGGTCAATGTAGGGAGGCGCCTCGTCCTTGTCCATCGGAGCCCGGCAGACGAACTACTTCGTGCTCAACAGGCGCGGGGGCTCCGGGGCCTCTTCCTTTCGACGTGCCCGTTTGTACCTGAGAGCCTGGACGCATGGATGCTCCCCTCAAAATGATCCCTCCAGGCCGTTGCGGAGGGCCGGGGACAGCGGCTCCGCGGTTTCGGGCGAGCGGCCGTCGCAGCGTAGATCCGCTCGGCGCCGGGACTACGCTCGTAACAAGAGCACGCCCCCTCACCGTCGCCCCGATGGTACACGGCAAACATTCATCCCCCGTAGTGGGCAATCAGCACAAACACGAGCACGATGCCCGCGAAGACCCCGAGAGCAATAAGAATTTGGCGCAGGACACGACGGTTCATGGGCAATCGGGCGTAAGAAGGGAATGCGAAAACAGAATCGGGGGGTCCCCAGCACACCCGTTACCGATGCGTGAATGGGCTTCCACCGATCCTGGAAATCTCAGATTTCCTAGATCGAGCCACTCTGAGATTGGCAAGGACGATCTCTACGGCACAGCACGGTTCTCCGTACGCGGAGAGTGTCGAGGACCTACCCGTGCATGGTTCGTAAGATCGTACGAATGCACCCACACAATCAACCCGTACGGCCACACCCAAGGGAGGCGAACAAGACCATCCTCAGTTACGCCGCCTCCATGCTTCCGAGGGCCGCGGCGCCCAGCACCGCCGGGCGCTTCAGTTGTGAAAGCTGAACCGACAGCGTTTCGAGCGCCTGCGGAGACGAGAAGGCTTCCAGTTCGTCCCACATCGCGTCCTCGAAGTACGGGTGCGCGTGTCGGAGCGCACCGCCCATCACAATGCAGGCTGGATCGACGGCGGCCAACACCGACTGCACCGCCCGTCCAAGGTGCGTTCCCATCGTGGCAAACATCGCCCGAGCGTCCTCGTCGCCGTCCTCAGCCCGCTCCAGCGCCTCTTGCACCGTCGTGTCGTACGCGCGCTCAATGAACTGTCCAGCGCAGTAGTGCTCGTAGCGCCCGTCCTTGTACGGGGCCGCGCCGAATGCCCCCGCGCTGAAGGTGCAGCCCGTCAGCAGCGTCCCGTCGACGACAACCCCACCGCCGATCCCCTCGTTCAGCACGAGTCCCACCATCGGCGACACGCCCTGTCCGGAGCCGTAGCAGGCCTCCGCAAGGGCGAAGCAGTTGGCGTCCCGCTGCACGGCCGCAGGGACATCGTGGCACACCGTCAACCGGTCGGCGAGCGGGACGTCCGTCCACGACGACACCGACGGAAGCGTCCGTACAACCCCGGCTTCCCCGTCCACCGGTCCGGGCACGGCCACCCCGATGCTGGTGGCCTGCCCCATCGGAACGCGGCTAAGCAGGTCGTCGAGACACGCCAGCACGTCGTCCGCCGCGTCCGGGGTCGGGGCGTCGTGGATCACCCGCACGGCCCGATCTTCCACCCAGCCCACGGAGATGGTACGGCGCCCGAGGTCGATGCCGATTTTCATGAGTGAAAAAGCGTCGTCGATGCGGAAAATACGCGGAGAATCCTCTGCTCCTGATAGGGGCGACGGGCGGGGAGGGTCCGGGCCGTAATGCCCTTCGCTCCCATCCTCAACAGTATCTTCCCCTGGTCGAGACCACCGCCGTGTCTCCCGCTCTTGTCCAGTCTCCCAAAACGCGATCCCCACCACGAAAAAAGCGCCGAGCCCCGCAAGGGACCCGGCGCGTACATCGTCAGGCGTCATCGCGCGATGAACCTCCGTCGTCGGACGGCATCGGTTACCGTTCAATCACCGTCCCGTCGGCGCCCACCGAGATGGCCGGGGTGGACGACGCTTCAATCACCACGGCGTTCAGATTCTCGGTGTTCGGAGTGTCCTGTTTGGACCACGACGATCCGTCGTAGGTGAACACCGCCGCGCCGCCGCCAACCGTGTAGCCGTTGTCGTCGGAGTCGGCCACCTCCAAATCATCCAGATCCGGCTCGCCGATCCCATTGCTGGACCAGGCGGTGCCGTTCCAGTGATACACGGTTCCGTTTCCGCCCGCCACCCATACATCGTTGGAGGCATCGCTGTCGACGCCGTAGAAGGCCACGTTAGCGTCCGCAATGCCGGTTTTGGTCCAGGTCCCTCCCCCATCAGTGGTCTCGAAGACCGTCTGGTTACCGTCCACGAGGTGACCGCTCTTGGCCCCGTAGCTGTCGATGGCACGGAGCGCCGATCCGTTTCCGGGTGTCACCTGATTCCAGGTACTGCCGTTGTCCGAGGTGTAAATCACCTGTCCAGACTGACCGGTCACCTGAACGCGAGCCGACCCGGCATCTCCCGTCACGGTCACGCCTGAGAAATTATTGGTGACATCGTTCGGGGCAGAGTGGTCCTCCTCGAGGCTTCCCCTCGTGACATCCCACTCTCCAATAGCTCCACTTGCTCCTACGAACCAGATGCGCTCGCCGTCATCGGTGACCGCCATGCCGTTCAGGTCATTTCCATTGCTGGACGGTCCGCCCTCAAGTACCTTTGCCCATTCGTCGTCCGTCCGCTCCAGAAGAATGCCTCCGTTGGCCACCGCGTAGGCGCCCTCGGACGTGACCGCCACGTCGTTGATGGTGTTGTCGGTCGCGGTTTTCACAAGCGTCCAGCTGTCGCTGCTTTCGCTTCCGCTTCCACCACCGTCGCTGGGAGAACTCGCGGTCGTAACCTTTTGCTCGCTGGCGAGAGAGCTTTCAACGCCGTCGCTCGACACACTCGTCACGTTGTAGTAGTACGTCGTGCCGTCCGACGTAGCATTGTCCGTGTACGTCGTATTCGTGATTTGCTCATCGTCGTTGAGCTGGTTCCCACTCAGACTCTGGATCGTGCTAGTCGATCGGTATACGCTGTACTCGGCTGCCGCGCCGACTCCGTCCCAACTCAGCTCGACACTGCCGTCGGCCTTGGCAGTGGCCGAAAAGTTGGCGGGGGCCGTGAGGGTACTACTGTCGTCGCCGTTGGAACCAGTGCTGTCACAGCCGGCCAGTATCAACACCACCGCCGCAAGGAGCACAACCCCTCCGTGGAGGAATGATTGAATCGAGGAGTCTGCAGTATTCGGTGTAAACACGCTCATAAGAGATGGGTCCCGTTCGTGGGGGATGATGGGAGGATGGTGCACAGTCTCATCGCCTCCGGATCTCCGGCCAGCACGCCGTTCACGCCCTTCCATTGCACGGCGACGAGATAAGCGGGCGTCAAAACTCAAATACATCACACGGACGTGCACCGGACGCTTTCCTGCCTTCGCCGTCCTGGATTCGTATTTTTGGGGTTTGTTAAGGGACCAGGGGATGCCCTCGACGATGAGAAGCACGAAGCATTGCGAGGCCGGCCCGTTCTTCGTACTGGCGACATCGCGTCCTAGTGCAGCTTCAAACGATCTTTTGGGGAAAGCAGTTTGCTATTGCTCCACGCTCCAGCTTGAGGTATCTCGATTGCACAACGGACCAGTTGAAGCT